>CAZNFB010000040.1:0-14787 GCA_964572105.1 uncultured Desulfobacteraceae bacterium | reverse complement strand
GCCAAAATCCTGCGCTATTTCTGCTCAACTTATTTCATCTCCGTTCCTTATTTAAAAACATCAGGCTTAAACTTCAATTCATGATATGTTTAATATGTTTTTGTGGTTGAATTTATTATCTGGCAGTCTACAGAAAAAATATATTTGAGGATATTTTGCACAGCTACTTAAAAACAGTTGATAGTGATTGGTATAATCGACGGTTAACTTCTGTTTTTTGTTTTTTCATGGCTGCTTTTGCTTTGTTGATTGTAAGATTGTTTTACCTTCAGGTTATTGATGGAGAAAACTTAAGGAGATTGTCTGAAAACAATTGTATTCGCCTTCAGCATATAGATTCTCCAAGAGGGTTGATTTTTGACAGGAATGGAAAATTGCTTGTGGATAACAGGCCTTCTTTTGATTTGTCCATTGTATTAAATGATTCTGAAAATATCGACCTGACTTTGAAAAATTTGGCCAAATATTTGCCTGTCAGTGTTCCTGAGCTTAAGAAAAAAATTGAAAAAAAAAAAGTATCCAGGTTTAAGCCTGTTATTCTGGAGCGCGACATTGGACGAGATGTCCTTGCGGTAATCGAAGTTCATAAATTTGATCTTCCAGGTGTTGTGGTAAATGTCAGGCCATTGAGAAATTATGTGTACAAGGAAAGTGCTGCTCATCTGATTGGATATTTAAGCGAAATTAACGCTGATGAGCTTAGGGCCGGTACATATGAAGACTGCAGGGGCGGTGATTATATTGGAAGATTCGGTTCTGAGAAATTTTGTGAAAGATTTTTAAGGGGCAAGCGGGGGGGGCGACAGGTTGAGGTTAACGCAGCAGGGCGGTTGATTAAAGTTTTAAAGACTGTTGATGCACAGCCAGGATTTAATGTTTATTTAACAATCGATAGCCCCTTGCAGCAAAAGGCTGAGGAGCTTCTCGCAGGAAAAGCCGGTGCTGTGGGAGTAATGGAAACATCAACAGGACATGTCCTTGCTTTAGCCAGTAGCCCTTCTTTTAATCCGAACCTGTTTGTTTCAGGCATGTCTTCTAAGCAGTGGAAGACTTTGGTTTCGAATCCCTTTAGGCCCATGGAGAATAAAGTAGTCCAGGGTCAGTACCCGCCGGCATCTGTTTATAAAATTATTACTGCCATGGCCGGTTTGGAAGAAGGGATTATAGATAAAAATACTCTGTTTGAGTGTTCAGGCCGGTATAAACATGGAAATCGTACTTACAGGTGCTGGAAGCGCTGGGGACATGGGCCGATGGATGTGGTAGCGGCTTTATCCCAGTCCTGTGACGTTTTTTTCTATAATGTGGGGAAAGCGCTGGGTGTTGATAAGCTGGCGTGGTATGCAAGTGCTTGCGGGCTTGGGAAAAAAACCGGAATAATGCTTGATAAAGAGGGGTGCGGCCTAATTCCTACGGCAGCATGGAAAAAACGGCGTATTGGTATGTCCTGGCAGAGTGGTGAGACGCTTTCTGTTGCAATCGGCCAGAGTTATAATCTTGTGACTCCTGTTCAGCTCTTGGTCTTGACTGGAGCTATTGCCAATGGAGGGATAATATATGAGCCCTCGATGGTAAAAAGAATCGATGATTCCGGTGGGAAAATAGTTTATAAAAGGGAAACAAAAGTAGTGGGGAGGCTTCCTTGCTCTGAAAAGACTTTGAAAATTATAAAAAAAGGGCTGTGGGATGTTGTTAATACCAAGAATGGAACTGCCTGGGGTGCCCGCCTTGATGAAATTGAATTTAGCGGAAAAACAGGTACCGCTCAGGTGGTCAGCCGAACAACAAAAGATATGAAGGGGGGGGTACACGAATCGCTCTTTACAAAGCCTCATGCCTGGTTTGCGGCTTATGCTCCATCAGTGAATTCTGAAATAGCTGTCGTTGTCCTTGTGGAACATGGTGAGCATGGATCAAGTGCTGCTGCTCCCATTGCAAGGGAATTGATAAAGACCTACCTTGTTAAATCCCGAGATGACCAGGATTAAATTTTTTTCTGGCCTAGAAATAGGAAAAATTAGCAGTTTAAGTGCAGGCACTATCTGTGTGCTTGATCTGTAATCAGTGCCGCTGAATAATTACCTGCTTTTCTAAGTTAAAGGTGCATTATGTTTGATCGACGTCTTTTGCAATGTTTCGATTGGGGTATTTTAGGTTTGACGGTTTTACTTGCGATAATCGGCCTTGCTAATCTTTATAGTGCTGCAACCGCAGGGGTGTCACAAAAGGGGCTTTTCATCAAGCAGTTAATTTGGTATTGTGTTGGGTTTGCAGGAATGGTGGTTTCCTTTCTGGTCAGTTATAAAACCTTGGAAAGATGGGCATTTTTTTTCTATCTGGTTTGCGTTTCATTGTTGATTTGTGTCTTATTGTTCGGGACATCTGCCGGGGGGTCAAGGCGTTGGCTTTTCCTGTTTGGTTTTTCAATTCAGCCTTCTGAAATAGCAAAAGTTGCCGTTATTTTTGTATTGGCCAGATATTATTCAAAAGTAGCTGATGCAAGGGGGCTTGTTTTGCGGGAACTCGTAAGCCCATTTATAACTGTACTAATACCTTTTGTTCTTATAGTAAAACAGCCTGATCTTGGAACCGCCATGCTTATATTGCTGATTTCTGCTTCCTTGACCTGTTTTGTTAAAATAGAAAGACGTTCTTTAATATATCTTCTTTCAGCATGTATGGTAACCGTTCCCATGGTATGGTTTTGCTTGAAAGAATATCAAAAACAGCGAATATTAACATTTATAGACCCTGGCAGGGATCCCCTTGGGGCAGGTTATCATATTATTCAATCGAAAATTGCCATAGGTTCTGGCATGATATTTGGCAAAGGTTTTTTAAAGGGGACTCAAAATGTGTTTTCTTTTTTGCCGGAGCAGCATACCGATTTTATTTTTTCGGTTCTCGCAGAAGAGTGGGGGATAATCGGTTCTTTTGTTCTTCTTTCAATTTTTATTATGCTGATTCTTAAAGGGTTAAGTATTGCCCATAAATGTAAAGATCCCTTTGGTATTATTTTATCGGTTGGGATTACAATAATTATTTTTTGGGAGTGTCTGATAAATGTGGGGATGGTCACAGGCCTTGTTCCGGTTGTTGGTGTCCCTTTACCATTCATCAGCTATGGAGGGTCATCGATTATTACAAGTATGATTTCCATGGGGTTATTGATGAATATCAGTATGCGCAGATTTGCCGTGGATTAAAAAAATATGGGCTTGGTTTTATCTCGGGCTACCTGGTGTTGAGTTGTGAGTATTGAGAAAACACTTTACTCTATCTTTATTTTCAATACTCACCCCTTATATTTTCTGTCTCAAAATGGTTTAAATTAAAACCGACCTTAAAAAGATCTATTTTAAGATAATTAATTTCACGAGTTTTGACTGGTAGCGGAGTAAAACTGATTATTTTTAATCTCCGCTATCTTATTGAAAAGTTAGGAAATACTATAATAAATTTTTATTTTTTTCAGCAGAAATTACTCTTTAAAGAGACTAACGCTTATTTCGTATTCATTGATGAGTTACAAAAATATTTGACAACTGGTAAACAAATATGGTATTTTTCATAAAATTTATCGGGTATGTATTTATAGATACACATATAGTGGTTCGCGGCCTCTTTGGGGTATATTTTAGGGGCTATAGGCTGGCACGCACATATTAAACTTACAGTCCGCGGGGTGAGTGTATAGATTGTCAGATAATTAATTTCACGAGGTCGGAGAAGGAAGGCGTATTATACGCAGGCTACCGATAACGAAATGAAATGATTTATGTGACGGCTATGGCTGATTGGTCGTGGGGTAAGGTTTAAGATGTGTCTTCCGTTACTACGCAATGGAGGGAGCTAATGATTCAAGTCGATGGATCGGTTGTTATTCAAATTATCAATTTTATTTTTCTGATTTGGGCACTTAATTTTGTACTGTATAAGCCCATAAGGAGCATACTGCTTCAGAGAAAAGAGAAAGTTGAAGGGTTTGAAGAGGGGATCGATAGGTTCAATTGTGATGCAATGGAAAGACGAGATGCGTATATATTGGGCATAAAAGAAGCAAGGGAAAAAGGTCTCAAAGAGAGGGAAGTCCTGGTCTCGGCTGCTGCCGAAGAGGAAAAAACAATTATTGGCGAGATAAATGCAAAAGCCTTGGCAGATCTTGTAACGGTGCGGGGAAAAATCTTGAAAGATGTGGAAGGTGTAAGTGATGCCTTGCAAAAAGAGATTGATGTGTTTGCAAAGGCGATAAGTAAAAAGATATTGGGGAGGGCTGTTTAATGATATTAGATAACCGGCCTTGGTTTGAGCCTTTTTATTTTTTTGATAAAAAAAGAGTGGTTATCCATTTTTTGTTTACAATGGTAATTTCCTTTTTTTTGATGGTGTTTTCATCGGTTGCTTTTGGTTCATCTGGTGGAGAGAATGGTCCAAAAGGGTGGGTAGCAACAGATACCTATCGTGTTATGAATTTTGCAGTTTTAGCTGTTGGATTATTTTTTGTACTCAAAAAGCCTGTGGCACAGGGTCTCAGTGGTAGAATCAAGGAGATTAAAGAGCAGTTAAACGCTTTGGAGTTGAAAAAAAAAGAGGCCGAGGCTCATCTGAAACAGTATGATGCCCAGCTGGCGGCTTTGGACAAGGAGGCGGAATCTCTTATAGCTGAATATATCACTCAGGGTAACGAGGCGAAAGTCAGGATTCTTAGCGAAGCTGAATCGGCTGCAGGTAAACTTCAGGAACAGGCTCAGAAAAATATTGAGCGGGAGTTTGCCCAGGCGAAAAATAGTATTATGAATAAGATAATGGACAAGGCTCTTGCTGAGGCGGGAGAGATTATGCGTGAAAAAATAACGGAAAAAGATCATAACAGACTTGTGGATGAATATTTGGAAAAGGTGATTGCATAATGAAAAATTTAGCAGTGGCACGGCGTTATGCAAAGGCTCTTCTTATGATTGGTCAGGAATCCGGTCAGGCAGAAACTTACAGGGAAGATCTTGATATGATTTCTGCTTTGATTTCTGCGGAAAAAGGGTTGGATGATGCCCTCCGCAACCCCTTGTATGATGCGGTGAGTCGTAAAAAAATTCTGCAGGCGGTAATAGGAAAACTTAGTCTTTCCAAAGAAGTGGAGTCTTTTCTTCTTTTATTGTTTGATAAGGGGAGAATTGGTTTGCTGAGCAATATCAATGAGTTTTATAAAAAGCTTGTTGATGAATTAAAGGGAGTAGCCAGTGCTAGTTTGATTACAGCCACGGAGCTTTCTGATCAGACGATCAAAAAAATATCTGCTACACTGTCAAAATTGACAGGTAAAGATATAGCGTTAGAGGTTGAGCAGGACTCAAGCCTTATTGGAGGTGTTATTGCCAGAATCGGAGATTGGGTGCTGGATGGTAGTATAAAAACACAATTACTCAACATGAAAGAATCTTTAAAAAGGAGTGAGAGTGTCGAATGGAATTAAAAGCTGAAGAAATAAGTCAGATTATAAAAGAACAGATTAAAGATTACGATAAAAAGGTCGAATTAACAGAAACCGGTGTTGTTTTGTCCGTGGGCGACGGGATTGCTAGAATTTATGGCCTTGAAAATGTTATGGCACTCGAGCTTGTCGAATTTCCTGGCGGTATTTTGGGTTTAGCTCTTAACCTCGAAGAGGATAACGTTGGAGCTGCCATTATGGGTGAAGATATCCATATTAAAGAAGGGGATATCGTAAAGCGTACCGGTCAGATTGCCCAGGTTCCTGTTGGTGAGGCTGTTTTGGGGAGAGTTCTCTCATCCCTTGGTGAGCCTCTGGACGGAAAGGGGCCCGTCAATGCAAAGACCAAGAGTCGTATTGAGGTGGTTGCACCGGGTGTTATTGCAAGAAAGGGTGTTCATGAGCCATGTTATACAGGCTTAAAGTCTATTGACGGTATGACACCTGTTGGCCGGGGGCAACGGGAACTGATTATTGGTGACAGGCAGATCGGTAAAACTGCATGTGCCATTGACGCAATATTGGCTCAGAAAGATACAGATATATACTGTATCTATGTGGCCTGTGGTCAGAAAAAATCGACTGTTGCGCAAATTCATGCAGTTCTTGAAAAACATGGTGCCATGGAATATACAACTATTGTGTCGGCCTGTGCAAGTGATCCTGCCACACTTCAGTATATTGCACCATATGCTGGTTGTGCCATGGGTGAATATTTTCGGGACAAAGGCCAGCATGCTTTAATTATTTATGATGATTTGTCAAAACAGGCTGCTGCTTATCGTCAGGTTTCACTTTTGCTGAGACGTCCTCCTGGACGAGAAGCATTTCCTGGTGATATTTTTTACAATCACAGCAGATTGCTTGAACGTAGTGCCAAGCTTAGTGATGAATTGGGAGCAGGTTCTTTGACTGCACTTCCAATAATTGAAACTCAGGCTGGGGATGTTTCTGCATATATTCCGACGAATGTTATTTCAATTACTGATGGTCAGATATATCTGGAACCCGGACTTTTTTTCGCTGGTGTAAGGCCTGCTATCAATGTTGGGCTTTCAGTTTCAAGGGTTGGCGGAGCTGCACAGGTTAAAGCAATGAAGCAGGTTGCAGGTACGCTCAGGCTGGACCTTGCTCAATATCGTGAGTTGGAAGCCTTTGCTGCATTCGGCTCTGATCTTGATGCTGCAACTCAAAAGCAGTTGACCAGGGGTGCTCGCCTTGTTGAGCTTTTAAGGCAGCCCCAATATCAGCCATTGCCCCTTGAAAAGCAGGTTGTAATACTTTATGCCGGTACCAAGGGATTTATGGATAAATATCCTGTAAATGTTGTGGCTAAATATGAAGATGGTTTATATGGATTTATAGCCGATAGATTTCCACAAATATTCGAGGGTATTAAAGAAAAGCAGGAAATCACCGATGATTTGGATAAATTGTTGGGTGAAGCACTTACTGCGTATGATGAAGAATTTAAAGATACTATTAATTAGTATTTTTTTTTGAAATAGTTAAAATTATTTCACGATCCCATCGGGTATTGCTATGTTATAGCTTTCTATAAATTTATGAAAATAAAATTTCCGATAGGTTAATTGAAACAATTTAAGAATAATAAGGGCAAGGCAGTATGCCAAGTTTAAAGGATGTTCAAGATCAAATATCTGCTGTGGGAAAAACCAAGCAGATAACAAAAGCTATGAATATGGTGGCAACCTCCAGACTTCGTCGATGTCAGGTGGAGATGGAAATGTTCCGTCCTTATGCTGAGAAATTTAGTGCGGTTTTAGGTAGTCTTGCTGAACGGGTTTCTGATGGCGCTAATCAACTCCTTACTCCTCGTGAAGAAGTCAAGAATGTTCATATAGTTTTGTGTACTTCAGATAGAGGGTTGTGTGGTGGTTTTAATGTGAATCTTACTAATAAGGCTCAAAAATTTATTAATGAGCTCACAGCGGATGAAGATAAGGAGATTGGGTTCACTGCTTTTGGAAAAAGAGGACGTGATTGGTGCCGCAAGACTGGTTCCAATATAACCGATGAACATATTGGACTTGTGGGTAGTAATATCCCATTCAACGTGGCTTCTAATCTTGGCCGCAAACTTGTTGATTTGTATTTGAATGGGACATATGATGAAGTTTATATAATATATCCAAATTTTATAAATATGGGTCGCCAGATACCGACAATAATGCAGCTTCTGCCCATACCACCCATAGCGGTGGTAACGGAAGAAGTGGTTGAAGATCAGCCTTACCAGCCAGAGCATATTTGTGAGCCTTCGCCAGGAGAACTTCTTGGGGATTTGTTGCCGAGAAACGTGTATGTCCAGCTTTATAGTTCGCTTTTGGAAACATCAACAAGTGAACATGCGGCTCGTATGACCGCCATGGACAACGCAACCAAAGCGTGTAATGATTTAGTCGACACCCTTACACTGGCATATAATAAGGCAAGGCAGTCAGCTATTACTGCCGATTTGATGGATATTGTAGGTGGTGCAGAGGCCATTAATGGATAAGAAAATTTCATTGCAAATGTATTGCATAGGAGGTTCACTATATGGAAGAAAATATTGGTAAAATTACCCAGGTCCTGGGACCTGTAGTTGATGTGGAGTTCGAGCAGGGTAAGCTGCCTACGATCTACACTGCACTTTTAATTACCAATCCTGCAATCAGTGATGAAGAAGGTAACCTTGTTGTTGAAGTTGCGCAGCATTTAGGCGATAATGTAGTCCGTACCATTGCCATGGATGTTACAGATGGCTTGATGCGAGGCCAGGAAGTAAAAGATACCGGCTCACAGATTATGATGCCCGTGGGGGAGGCTAGCTTAGGTCGCATTATGAATGTGGTCGGTAGGCCTGTTGATGGATTGGGGCCGGTTAGCCAGGAAAAAATGTTGCCTATACATAGGGAAGCCCCTAAATTTACTGAACAGGATACAACTGTTCGTGTTCTTGAAACCGGTGTTAAAGTTATTGACCTTCTTGTCCCCTTTCCAAGGGGTGGTAAAATGGGGATGTTCGGGGGTGCCGGTGTTGGTAAGACAGTTATAATGATGGAGATGGTTCATAATATAGGTAGGGAGCATGGAGGTATTTCCGTTTTTGCCGGCGTTGGAGAGCGAACCCGTGAGGGAAATGACTTATATCATGAGATGAAGGACTCGGGGGTCCTTCCAAAAGCAGCATTGGTTTATGGGCAGATGACAGAACCACCAGGGGCACGCGCCCGTGTTGCACTTTCGGCTTTGACAGTTGCTGAATATTTCAGGGATGAAGAGGGCCAGGATGTTTTGGTCTTTATTGATAACATTTTTCGTTTTACTCAGGCAGGCTCCGAAGTATCGGCTCTCCTTGGCCGTATGCCTTCTGCTGTAGGATATCAGCCGACTCTCGCAGTTGATCTTGGTGAACTTCAGGAACGAATTACTTCGACAGATAAAGGTTCGATTACTGCTGTTCAATGTGTTTATGTGCCTGCGGACGATTTAACAGACCCAGCACCGGCTACAACATTTGCTCATTTGGATGGTACTGTTGTTTTGTCAAGGCAGATCGCTGAACTTGGTATTTATCCTGCAGTTGACCCCCTTGATTCATCATCAAGGATTCTTGATCCGGCCTATATAGGAGAAGAACATTATCAAGTTGCAAGGGAAGTTCAACAGATTTTACAAAAGTATAAAGAACTTCAGGATATTATAGCAATCTTAGGTATTGATGAGCTCTCAGATGAAGACAAAATTACAGTTTCCCGTGCGAGAAAAATCCAACGATTTTTATCGCAGCCATTTCATGTTGCCGAAGTATTTACCGGTACAGATGGGGCCTATGTTAAAATAGAGGAGACAGTCAGGGGCTTTAGGGAAATTTGTGATGGGAAGCATGATGAGATTCCTGAGCAGGCTTTCTATATGGTAGGTGGTATTGACGAGGCAGTTGCAAAAGCCAAAAAACTGGCTGAGGTAAACTAATAGGGGAGATTTATGGCTGGAGACATTTTCCTGGAGGTGGTTACTCCTGAAAAGATTGTTGTCAGTGAAGATGCCCAAATGGTCGTTGCGCCAGGGACAGAAGGCGAATTTGGTGCTCTTGTTGGGCATACTCCTTTTTTAACAACACTTCAAACGGGTGCCATCCGATATATTGATAATGCTGGAAAGGAACGTTCTATTTTTGTTAGTGGTGGGTTTGCAGAAACGCTTCCGGATAAAGTTACAATTTTGGCAGAATCTGCGGAAAGAAGACGTAACATTGATCTAACAAGGGCGGAAGCTGCGGGAAAAAGGGCTGAATCTTTTTTGGCAGAAGATAGAAAAAAAGAAGAAATTGATTTTGCGAGGGCAAAATTAGCCCTTGAAAGGTCTATTCGCAGAATAGCTATAGCTAAAACGAAATAATCGAATTTATATTATAATTAAAGTGAATTAAAAAAAGGGTAAACATTTTGTTTGCCCTTTTTTTGTTGTTGCCTATTATCTTATTTTTAAGAACAGGTGCGAGAATAAAATATATGAAAAATATCATTGACGATATCGCAATAATAATTTTAGCAGCTGGCTTGGGTAAGCGTATGAAATCGGATAAAGCTAAAGTGCTCCATGAAGTATTGGGAGTTCCGATGATTTTGCACATTGCAAGGACAGCAATTGCTGTAGCCGGCAAAAATATCGTGATAGTTGTGGGGCATCAGGCAGATAAAATTAAACAAATTATTTCTCAGAAATATAAGGTTACCTTTGCCTTTCAAGAGGAACAAAAGGGAACCGGCCATGCTGTTTTATGCGCATTGCCCCATCTCCCTCGAACAGCAAGGAGTGTAATTATTCTTTGCGGCGATGTCCCTCTGCTTACTCCTAATACATTGGAAAAATTGATAAAAGACCATAAAGAAAAAAAACGTGATTTATCTCTTTTGTCTGTGGAATTAGATGAGCCTAAAGGATATGGCCGCCTTATTTTTGATGACGATTCAAACCTGTGTGGAATAGTTGAAGAGGCTGATGCACAAGGAGATCAGAAAAAAATTAAAACTGTTAATGCCGGTATATACTGCGTTAATGTGGACTTGCTTAGGGAAATATTGCCAAAAATCCAGTCAAATAATGTGCAGGGGGAATTGTATCTTACAGATATTGTAGGAATGGCTTATCTAAAAGGGACAAAGTCAATTGGTGCGATAACCTGTGGTGATTCCAACGAAGTGATGGGTGTTAATAGTCAATATGATCTTCAAATAGTTGAAAAAAATTTTAGTAAGAGGCTTGAGTAAAACATCTTGACTTTAGCTTAAATGAAGGCATATACTCTTTACAGAAATAAAAGGAAATGAATTGATTATACAGCAATTCGATGTAGTTGAACAAAGGGTTGGGTAATTTATTGAAGTTTACAAATCGCTGAAAGAAAAAATATTAACTGAACCTACTATAGGTTTTATATATCGTTTTTTAGGTAATACCCGATTTTAAAATTTGGCACAGGGCCGGACTGGGACGACCTATAACGGAGTGAAACTTTTACATGAACATCTATAGCTTTTCCGTTATTGGGCCCAACCCCTGGTGATTTTTGACAAGATGTTTCTCCTTTTTATTTATCTGACCCCTGCTGTGTTAGTGATTGGAAGAAAATCTTTGACTCAATATTTTTTGTACATATGTGTCTTCCCTGATTTTGGTGAGCATGTTTTGCTATTGCAAAAAAGCCTAAAGAAATTACAAGACCTGATATAATGAACGATTAGTTCAAAGACTTTCAACACTGCATTTTGCGGGGGTCTTCCCTTCAATATCTGTTTTAACATGTTTGCTGTCTCTTAATTCTCTTCTTTTTTTTTATGTCTTTTCTTTAATTCATCGAACAATAATCTCATTTTAAAAAGTAGTTTACTGTCATCGGATTAAAGTAATGTTTATTTTCATTGTCAAAGGAAAATGTTAGATGAGGTGTGCATTTCGTACGTTCTTACAGTTGTTTTTTTTTAAACAGTGAATTTATTTAGGAGATATTCATTGGATGGTAAGATATTTTGGCTGCATTTCTATAGATTTTTACATGAATAATTCTGCTCTGTTATCGGTCAAAATCTTTGGTCGACGTACTATCACTACCCTTCCCAAGTTTCTCTCTTTATCCTTGTAAAATTAAGTATCTGAAAATCTATAATTAAACCATAGTTATTCTGGAGAAAATAATGATTGAGACTGTATTGTTTATCACGATGGGTGTTGCAATTGGCTTTGTATGTTCGACTTTTGTTAAAGTAAGGTATTTATCAGATAAGATAAAGATGGCTGAAATGCGATATGATCAGATTTTACAGGATGCTGAGCGAAGAGCTGAATCTATATTACGGGAAGCTGACATTGAAGTAAAAGATAATTTTTTTAAAATGAGAACTGAGTTTGATACAGAGACAAAGGATGCCCTTTTAGAATTGAAGAGGAAAGAAAAATGGTTGATACAAAAAGAAGAGACTGTTGATCGGAAATCTGATCAAATTGACCGGCGATCCAGGGAGACTTCTAAAAGAGAAAAGTATTTGTCAAAACGGGAAATTGACATAAAACGGAGTGAAAATGAATGCAAGGGGCTTCTTGAGGAACAAAGAAAACATCTGGAAAAAATATCTGGTTTAACTGCTGAACAGGCCAAAGAATTATTGGTAAGAGCGATGGAAAATGAGGCGCGTCATGAAGGCGCTAAACGTATCAAAAAAATAGCTAATGAAGTAAAAGAAAAATCCGATATCAAGGCAAAGGAGATAATGGCAACTGCTATACAAAGGTATGCGGGTGATTTTATTGTCGAAAGTGCGGTTTCCGTGGTCCAGTTACCCAATGATGATATGAAGGGACGTATTATTGGAAGGGAAGGTCGGAATATTCGTGCTCTGGAAGCTGCTACGGGAATTGATCTTATTGTTGATGATACACCAGAAGCTGTTATTATGTCGGGATTTAACCCGGTGAGGCGGGAAATAGCCAGGCTTTCTTTGATAAAGTTAATTTCGGATGGTAGAATTCATCCAGCCCGAATAGAGGATGTTGTTAAAAAAGTTGGAAAAGAAGTAGAGCTAACAATAAAAGAAGCGGGTGAACAGGCTGTTTTTGATTTGGGAGTACACGATGTTCATCAGGAATTGGTAAGATATATAGGTAGCCTTAAATTTCGTACAAGCTATGCCCAAAATGTCTTACAACATTCTGTTGAAGTTGGTTTCATTTGTGGGATCATGGCTTCTGAGTTGAGTCTGGATCAGAAGCTTGCAAAACGGATGGGGCTTTTCCATGATATTGGGAAGGCAATTGATCACGAAGTTGAGGGGTCCCATGCATTAATTGGAGCAGATATTGCCAAGAAATTTGGGGAAAATGAACAGGTTGTCCATGCCATTGCGGCTCACCATGAAGACGTTGCTCCAAATAGCGTATATGCTTTGCTCGTGCAGGCAGCGGATTGTCTCTCAGGCGCCAGGCCAGGTGCCCGCAAGGAGTTGCTTGAAAGTTATATTAAACGCTTGGAAAATTTAGAAGATATCGCCAATTCATATAAAGGTGTAGAAAGTTCATACGCCATTCAAGCCGGCCGGGAACTCAGGGTAATAGTGAAAAGCGATATGCTTTCTGATGAAGATGCTCTTCTTGTTAGCAGGGATATTGTAAAGAAAATTGAGTCAACCTTAACTTTTCCCGGGCAAATTAAGGTTGTTGTTATTCGTGAAACTAGATCTGTAGAATATGCCAATAAGTAAGTGGGGTAATATGTCCGAAGTTTTTAAAATTTTTCAAGATCGAGGGTTTATTGAGCAAACAACACATGACAAAGAACTTTTTGAATATTTGAATAAAGAAGATGTCTCCTGTTACATAGGCTTTGATCCCACAGCACCTACTTTACATGTGGGAAGCCTGGTTCCAATAATGGCTCTTGCTCATTTTCAACGGAGCGGCCATCGGCCTGTTGCTCTTGTAGGGGGGGGGACTGGTCTTGTTGGTGATCCCAGTGGTAAGACAGAAACCAGAAAACTTCTCACGCCTGAAAAGGTTGATGCGAATGCCCTTAGTATAAAAAAACAGCTTTCATCTTTTGTAGATTTTGATAATGGAAGAGGGCTCTTGCTGAACAACGCTACTTGGCTTAAAAATCTGGACTACATATCTTTTTTAAGGGATATTGGTAAACATTTTTCAGTGAATCGGATGATAAAAGCGGAGAGCTATAAGATGCGCCTTGCGTCTGAAGAAGGGCTCAATTTTATAGAGTTTAATTATATGCTTTTACAGGCATATGATTTTTTGAAATTATCTGATAAGTATGGGTGTATGTTGCAGATGGGGGGTAGCGATCAGTGGGGTAATATAGTTGCTGGAATTGAACTGATACGCAGGGTTAATGGCAAAACAGCTTTTGGTATTACTTTTCCATTAATTACAACAAGCAATGGAGAAAAGATGGGGAAAACGGTTAAGGGTGCTGTTTGGCTCGACTCTGAAAAAACTACACCCTACGAATACTATCAATATTGGATAAATACAGATGATAGAGATGTTGTTCGTTTTCTTTCATTATTTTCTTTTCTCCCCATGGATGAAATCCGAATGGTGGTGAAGTTGACTGGTGCTGATTTGAATAATGCGAAAAGTATTCTTGCCTTTGAAACCACAGCTCTATTGCATGGGAAGAAGGAAGCTTTAAAAGCATTTGATGCCGCAGCTAGTATGTTTGGCGCAAGGGCTATTCCCAAGGGGTTGTTGGCGTCTTCTGAAATCCCCAGAGAAATAGTCCCTGTGGGTGATGATTCTGTTCCCTGTTCAGCTTTTAATTTTGCCGAGTTTGAAAAAGGTGTACCGGCCTTTAAAATATTTCATTTAACGGGTCTTGCAAAAACAGGTGGTGCATCAAGGAGATTGATTCAGCAGGGGGGGGCATATGTTAACGGGGTCAGGGTAGGGGCCATCGATTCTTTGATATCGGTTTGTGACATAAAAAATATGGAAATTATGTTAAGAGCCGGTAAGAAAAAATACCATAAAATAAAGATTATAAAATAGTGAAATTAGTCAGTAGTGGAATAGCCTTTTAAGAAGTGATTTGTATTAAAATGTAAATTTTTTTTATTCTTCAGCTTTTTTGTTGACACTTTAATATAAAATGGGTTATATATATTTTTTGCAGGGATGCATTAGTGAAATCTTGATCCCTGTATTTTTATGAAAAAATTAGTTTTTTATTAAAAATAATAACCCTTGACAAGCCGGGCAGATTTAAAGTATATTATGCTCGCAAT
>CAZNFB010000039.1:0-14865 GCA_964572105.1 uncultured Desulfobacteraceae bacterium | reverse complement strand
CAAATTCAGCAAGCCCCCTTAAACCGCTATGCTTTGTAATAGCCGCTGTTAATGTGGTTTTACCATGGTCAATATGACCAATTGTACCAACGTTAACATGCGGCTTTGTCCTTTCAAACTTTTTCTTAGCCATGTTTAATAACCTCCATTTAGAGCATAATCCGAAAGAATAAAAAAAAGGAACCTATTACCAACGATAATGAGCAAATGCTTTATTTGCATCGGCCATCCTGTGGGTATCTTCCTTTTTCTTTACTGAAGCCCCCCTGTTATTCGCTGCATCCATCAGTTCCCCTGCCAATTTATTAGCAATACTTTTTTCAGATCGCTTTCGAGCAAAATTCAATATCCACCTAATCCCCAAAGCTGTTCGCCTGGATGGTCTTATTTCCGTAGGAACCTGATATGTTGACCCACCCACCCTTCTGGATTTAACCTCAATTTGAGGCTGAACATTACCAATCGCCTGTTCAAAAATTTTGAGGGGGGAATCACTTACCTTCTCCTCAATGATGCCGAAAGCCTTATACAAATTTTTTTCTGCCAGACTCTTTTTACCATCTCTCATTATCGCATTGATAAAACGTGCAACCAATACGCTTTCATACTTTGCATCTGGTAAAACGACCCTTTCAGGGACTTCTCTTCTTCTAGGCATTTATTAAACTCTCTGTCAATAGATTATAACATGTTTTTTAGCAACACAAACCATAGACTTTAAAAAAATATTTCCAATGGAACAATAGCAAACCTGTCCAAAATTATTTTTTCCATAGCCCATGCAAGAATAATTATTTTGGTTTTTTCGCTCCGTACTTAGACCTTCCCTGCTTTCTGTCCTCAACTCCCAATGTATCAAGGGAACCCCTTACTACATGATATCTAACACCGGGCAAATCCTTAACCCGTCCACCACGAACAAGAACAACTGAATGCTCCTGCAGGTTATGACCTATACCAGGAATATATGCGGTAATTTCTATCCCCGTGGTAAGACGAACCTTTGCAACTTTCCGCAAGGCAGAATTCGGTTTTTTCGGCGTTGTTGTGTAAACGCGGGTACACACGCCTCTCTTTTGAGGTGCTCCTTTTAAAGCAGGGGTATTTGTTTTCTTCTTATGCCTTTTCCTACCCTGTCGAACCAATTGATTAATAGTCGGCATAATCTCCTCTTTACTTAAATATATTCAATGTTTTTTTTACGAATACCTAAAACGAACCAATCTTATAATAACAACCGTCTTAAGTCAAGAATTATATTTTATTGTTAAAAAATTAAAAAAGCTTGGATTTATTCAGTTATCGATTCCACATCGATATTATGATAATCAGAAAAACCTGTTCCAGCAGGAATCAATCTGCCCATAATAACATTCTCTTTAAGACCCTGTAATGGATCTACTTTCCCGGCTATACTCGCATCACTTAACACCTTTGTGGTCTCTTGAAATGATGCTGCTGAGATAAAACTTTCCGTGCTGAGTGAAGCTTTGGTTATGCCTAAAATCAGGGGAGCAGCAGCGGCAGGATCTCCTCCGTTTTCTTTTATTGCATTATTAACCGTCTCAAACTTTTTCCTGTCAACCTGCTGTTCAAGGATAAAATCAGTTTCTCCCACCGCTTTAACCAGAACACGACTCATCATCTGCCTTACAATGACTTCAATGTGCTTATCATTAATTCTGACACCCTGCAAACGATAAACTTCCTGAACCTCATCAACAAGATATTTGGCAAGAGCAATTTCACCTTTAATATTAAGAATATCCTGGGGAACTGCAGAACCGCTCACAATGGATTCCCCTGCCCGTACATAATCCCCCTCATTAACGATAACATGCTTGCCGGTGGCCACCAAATATTCTTTTTTATCCCCTGCTCCGGCAGGGGTAACCACAATTTTTCGCTTCCCTTTTCGTGTTGAAGGGGCAAGGGAGATATATCCATCTATCTCGCTTAAAATTCCTTTTTCTTTGGGGGTTCTAACCTCAAAGAGCTCAGCTACCCGTGGAAGACCACCAGTAATATCCTTTGTTTTAGTTGTAGCTCGAGGTAATTTGGCCATAATATCCCCCGCAAAAACCCCATCCTGTTCCTCCACCAGAAGAATCGCATCAAGGGGCAAAATATATTCCGATTTTTCAGAAAGCTGGCCATGATCTGCTGACTTCCCCTCTTTAGACTTAACAATAATTCTAGGTCTCTCATCCGCATTCCTCGACTCAATAATGGTACGACTAGATTTACCAGTAACAAAATCAACTTTTTCCTGCATGCTCTTACCAAGCTCAATATCTTTAAACCTGATTGTTCCGGTATTTTCTGCAATTATCGGAGTTGTAAAAGGATCCCAGCTTGCGATGAGATCCCCCGAATTAATTTTAGACCCATCTTCCAATGCAAGATGCGCGCCATAAATCACAGGGTACCGCTCACGCTCTCGACCATTTTCTCCAATAATGGCAACCTCGCCTCCGCGACGGTTCATGACCACACGCTTATTATCTGAATTAACTGCAAACCTCAGATCAATATATTTAACAGATCCACTGACAAGGGTTCTGATATCCGCCTGTTCCACCCTTCTGCTGGCGGTTCCACCGATATGAAAAGTTCTCATGGTCAATTGCGTCCCAGGCTCTCCAATGGACTGGGCAGCCAGAATTCCAACAGCCTCTCCAATCTCAACGGGTCCACCATGGGCCAAGTCGCGACCATAACATTTAACACATACCCCGTTTTTAGCCTTACACGTTAAAACGGATCTTATTTTAACATTTGTGCTACCAGCGTTTTCTATTTTATCAACCTCCAGCTCGGTGATAAACTCTCCCTCTTTAACAAGAATTTCATCTGTAAAAGGGTCATGGATATTTTCCATGGTTACCCTCCCCAGAATACGTTCACCCAAACGCTGAATAATTTCACCACCTTCAAGGAGTGGTTCAACTTCAACACCTGCCGTGGTTCCGCAATCATAAATAGAAACTATACAATCCTGAGCCACATCAGCAAGGCGTCTCGTAAGATATCCTGAATTGGCTGTTTTTAAAGCCGTGTCAGCAAGCCCCTTTCTTGCGCCATGGGTCGAAATAAAATACTGAAGAACAGAAAGCCCCTCTCTGAAATTAGCATTAATAGGGGTTTCTATGATTTCACCTGAGGGCTTTGCCATGAGACCACGCATTCCGGCTAGCTGCCGCATCTGGTCTTTGCTCCCCCTTGCTCCTGAATCCGCCATCATATATATGGGATTAAAGCTCTCCACCATTACAGGCTTTCCACTGGGCCCTACAACGGGAACACCGCTTGCATCAAGCTTTGGAGTATCTTTCATGGCATTCATCATTTCATTTGCCACATCATCAGTAGCCTTTGCCCATATATCCACAACTTTATTGTATTTTTCACCCTGTGTAATAAGCCCGTCGGAATATTGCCGTCCTATCTCTTTGACCTGGGTATCTGCTTCAACAATAATTTTCTTTTTTGCTGAAGGAATAATCATAGCATCTATGGAGATTGATACCCCCCCCACTGTGGAGTATTTAAACCCCACATCCTTGAGCTTATCTGACAATATAACAGTGGCTTTAATCCCAAGATTTCTATAAGCGTAATCCACAAGATCACGGAGATTCTTCTTGTCCATGACCTTGTTGATAATATCAAAGGGGACGGCCAAGCGTTTAGACAGCATTTCAAAAAAATGATGTCTGCCATCTGCATCGATTATCCTGGTATATTCGCCTGTGCTCAATGAAAAAATGTCATCCACTGCTTGAGGATCAAGGTTTGAAACCCGTTTGAATTCATCCCTTGTAAGCAAACCCGTGGAATAATCATTCCCCTTTAGCAACTCATTAGCAAATTTATCACGCAAATCACCAAAAGATTCCCCTGATTTTAGTTTTTCGAATATTTTATCCGCAGCTTTCTCTTCAGAAACCAGCATGTTATTAAACTTTACCAAATTCGGCTTGGGTATAATTTCCCACAGCAAAACACGCCCAACTGTTGTATCGTACCTTTTCCCCCCTATTCGCGCTTTTATCTGTGCGTGGAGATCAACCGCTTCAGAATCATAGGCAGATCTAACTTCATCCGGATTTGAAAAAACTTTGCCGTCCCCTTTTAAACCTTCAACAACTCTGGTCATATAATAAAGACCCAGCACGATATCCTGACTGGGAATAATAACAGGGCTTCCATTGGCTGGAGAAAGAATATTATTACTCGATAAAACCAAAGCTCTGGCTTCTATTTGAGCTTCAATGGAAAGGGGGATATGAACAGCCATCTGGTCTCCATCAAAATCAGCATTAAAGGCTGTGCAGACAAGGGGATGAAGCTGAATTGCCTTTCCTTCAATAAGAATCGGTTCAAATGCCTGAACTCCAAGCCTGTGGAGGGTTGGAGCACGGTTTAAAAAAATAGGATATTCTTTTACCACTTCTTCCAGAGTATCCCAGACTTCGCTCCCCCCACGTTCCAGCATTTTTTTAGCACTTTTAACAGTGGAAACAAGCCCCATTTTTTCCAGACGGCAGTAAACAAAGGGCTTAAACAACTCCAGCGCCATTTTTTTAGGCAAACCACACTGATGAAGCCTGAGATTGGGACCAACAGTAATAACAGTCCTTCCAGAATAGTCAACACGTTTACCCAAAAGATTCTGACGAAATCTGCCCTGCTTCCCTTTTAAAGTATCGCTTAAGGATTTTAACGGACGCTTATTTGTTCCGAGAATCGGCCGGCCCTGCCTGCCATTATCAAAAAGAACATCAACAGCTTCCTGGAGCATCCTTTTTTCATTACGGATAATAATATCCGGTGCCATGAGATCTATCAGCCGTTTTAATCGATTATTACGATTGATGACTCTCCTGTAAAGATCATTAAGATCAGAAGTTGCAAATCTGCCACCTTCCAGGGGAACCAGGGGACGCAAATCAGGGGGAAGAACAGGTATACATTCCATAATCATACAGGAAGGACTTAACTCTGACCGTTTAAAAGAATCAATGATTTTAAGTCTCTTTGAAAGCTTCTGACGTTTTGTTGCTGATTCTGTCAGCAGAAGATCAGATCTTAAGCGTGTATATTCTGCAGCAAGATCAACCTGCTCAAGCATTTGTTTTATGGCCTCAGCGCCTATGCCAGCTTCAAACTTGTCACCATATAGTTCAAGATTTTCATAATACTCTTCATCTGTGAGAAGCTGCCCCTTGGTTAAGTCAGTCTCTTTAGGATCAATTACAATATATAAATCATAATAAAGAACCTTTTCAAGATTTTTCAAGTTTAAATCGAGCACATTACCCAATTTACTAGGAAGACTCTTCAAAAACCATATATGGGAACAGGGTGCTGCAAGCTCAATATGCCCCATACGTTCCCGTCGCACCTTAGACTGAACAACCTCAACCCCACATTTTTCGCAGACAACCCCCCTGTGTTTCATTCTTTTATACTTGCCACAGTTACATTCAAAATCCTTTATTGGACCAAATATTTTTGCACAAAAAAGGCCATCCCGCTCAGGTTTAAATGTTCTGTAATTTATAGTTTCAGGCTTTTTTACTTCCCCGCTGGACCAGCTTCTAATCTGCTCAGGTGATGCCAACGCAATTTTAACACCAGAATAAATTCGTGGATCTTTGGGTTTTGCGAAGAAATCGTATAGAGTTTCCAAACTTATCCTCCTCTAAAAAAATTAATTTCTTCCCGTGAAATTAATTATTTAAAAATCTATACCTTCCCAAAATTATTTTTTGAGAAAGCCTATACATCAAAATTACCACTGCGTTATATTTTTAATGTTCCATCAGCGTTACATCCAACCCCAAGCTCATGAGTTCTTTTTTCAAGACTCTAAACGACTCAGGAATACCAGGCTCCAATACATTTTGACCCTTAACAATTCTTTCATACATACGCGTTCTGCCTGCAATATCATCTGATTTAACTGTTAAAAATTCCTGCAATGCAAAAGCTGTCCCATATGCCTCCATTGCCCAGACTTCCATTTCACCAAAACGCTGACCACCAAATTGAGCCTTCCCGCCTAGAGGCTGCTGTGTTACAAGAGAATATGGACCAATGGATCTTGCATGAATTTTATCATCCACCAGGTGATGAAGTTTGAGCATATACATTGTACCCACTGTTATTTTTTTATGAAAAGGCTCTCCAGTACGCCCATCAAACAGAGTCGTCTGACCAGTTGAGTGACAACCAGCCTCTTCTAATAATTCTTTAATTTCATCCTCTTTTGCGCCATCAAAAACCGGAGTCGCCATATGAACACCATCGGTGTAAAACCCTGCAAAATCACAAAGCTCTGTGTCGTTATACTCCTCTATCACCTGAGCCTCTTTAACAAATATCCGTTTCAGCTTAACTCTTAATTCGGCCAATCTCCGTTCTTCCAGCAAAACATTTACCTGGTGGCCAAGAGCTTTTGCAGCTCTTCCCAAATGAATTTCAAGTATTTGCCCCACATTCATCCTGGAGGGAACACCCAGGGGGCTCAGTACCATATCAACAGGGGTACCGTCTTCGAAATAAGGAAGATCTTCCAATGGTAGAATTTTTGAAACAACCCCCTTATTGCCGTGGCGGCCTGCCATTTTATCACCCACAGACAATTTTCGCTTCATGGCAACATAAATTTTTATCATTTTAATAACACCGGGAAGAAGGTCATCCCCTTTTTCATACTGCCGTCTTTTACGTTCAAAGGCTTTACGAAAAATTGCACATTGATCCCTATATTGATGAAGTATGTCATAGAGATTATCGTTTGATTCAACATCCTGCAAAACAATCTGATCAAAAGCAGAAATAGGTGTATTAAGAAGAGAGGTTAAATCAATAATATCCCCTTTTTGAATAATAACCTCATCGTCCACCTTAACAGAGGAATGACAAACCTGACCTATCAAAAGATCATTAAAAAGTTCCCGTGCTATATCCGCAATTATAGAAATTTCATCATCGAGATTCTTCTTTAATGCTGCAAGCTCCTCTTGCTCTATTTGAATAGCACGTTCATCTTTTTCAACAGACCGTCTGGAAAAAATCTTAGCATCTATTACTATTCCTTCGACCCCCGGGGGAACCCTCAAGGAAGTATCCTTCACATCACCGGCTTTTTCACCAAATATTGCACGAAGGAGTCTTTCCTCAGGGGATAGCTGAGTTTCCCCCTTTGGCGTTATTTTTCCCACAAGGATATCTCCGGCCTTTACTTTCGCCCCTATTTTGATTATTCCAGAGTCATCAAGATATTTCAGCGCATCTTCCCCAATATTAGGTATATCCCTTGTAATTTCTTCATTCCCAAGTTTTGTGTCCCTGGCTAAAGCTTCAAGTTCCTCTATATGCACAGAAGTATAAACACCATCTCTGACAAGCCGCTCACTTAAAAGTATGGAATCCTCAAAATTATAACCGCCCCATGGCATAAAAGCGACTGTTACATTCTTGCCTAATGCAAGCTCCCCCAGATCAGTGGCGGGCCCATCTGCGAGTATTTCACCAGCTTTAACTTTTGCGCCCATCTTTACAATGGGACGATGATTAAAGCATGTATTCTGGTTAGTTCTTTTAAACTTTGAAAGATTATAAATATCAACCGGTGTATCAGCAAACAGATCTTTTTTTACTATTATCCTGGAAGCTTCAACAGCGGCAACAACTCCATCATTTTCTGCAACTATTGTTACACCGGAGTCCTTGGCAACAACCCCCTCTATATCGGTTCCCACTATGGGCGCCTCTGTAACCATTAAAGGAAGAGCCTGGCGCTGCATGTTTGATCCCATAAGAGCTCTGTTTGCATCATCATTTTCAAGAAATGGGATAAGTGACGCTGATACACTTACGAGCTGATTTGGAGATACATCCATCAATTTTATATCTTCCCGATCGACCATCATAAACTCACCCGCCACCCGGGAAGTAACAAGTTGATTTATATACTTTCCTTCCTTATCAACGGGGGCATTTGCCTGGGCAATGGGATGCTCTTTTTCTTCAAAAGCATCAAAAAACTGTACATCATCGGTTACTTGAGCATTATTAACAACCCTGTAAGGTGTTTCAATAAATCCAAATTCATTAACCCTTGCATAAGTTCCAAGCGAGACTATAAGCCCTATATTGGGACCCTCCGGAGTTTCAATGGGACATATTCTGCCGTAATGAGAAGGATGAACATCTCTAACTTCAAACCCGGCACGCTCCCGTGTAAGCCCCCCTGGCCCTAATGCGCTAAGCCTCCGCTTGTGTGTTGTCTCTGTAAGAGGATTCGTCTGATCCATAAACTGGGAAAGCTGGCTGGTCCCAAAAAATTCCCTGACAACAGCAGAGACAGGTTTCGGATTGATCAGATCATTCGGCATAAGAGCATCAACTTCCTGAAGACTCATCCTTTCTTTAATTGCCCGCTCCATGCGCACAAGGCCAATACGAAACTGATTTTCAAGCAACTCGCCAACTGACCTTACTCTTCGATTTCCCAGATGGTCAATATCATCAACAACCCCCTGGGTATCTCTGAGTTTAACCAGACCTTTTGTGGTAAGAATTATGTCTTCTTTTTTAAGAACCGTTAAATCAATGGGAGCCTTAATACCAAGACGCTGATTGATCTTTAAGCGGCCAACCCGTGAAAAATCATAATAAGTGGAATTAAAAAAAAGCTTGTCAACAAAGTCCTGAGCAATCTCCAAGGTGGCAGGATTAGCTGGTCTGAGCCTTCGATAAATATCAAGAATAGCATCTTGCTTTGATTCGGTTTTATCCAGCAAAAGACACTTATGAATACTTTCAGAACTTGTCACACCATCAATGATAAGAAGATCAATTTCAGTTATTCCAGCCTTATGCAGCATTGCAAGATTTTGTTCATCCAGCACGTCATTTGCCCGAACAATAAATTGTCCAGTTACGGGATCTTTTATATTAAAGGCAAAAACTCTGTCGATTATTTCTTCGTCTGTTATTGGAATTTTTGTTACTCCAGCAGACTCCATTTGCTTAATCGATTTTCGAGTAAACTTACGCCCCTTTTTTACAATAAGATCTCCTGAAGCAGGATCCAAAATATCTACATGGGCATGCTGACTCCTTAAGAGATCGTACTTTTTCTTAAGATTAGACAAATCTCTATAAATATGGTCTTCGGCAAAAACAATTCTTTCATTTTCATAAAAATAGGACAAAATATCTTCAGCAGTATAACCAAAAGCCTTAAAGAGAATGGAAATAATAAATTTTCGGCGCCTGTCGATCCTCACATATACTATCCCCTTAGGATCGATCTCCATGTCAATCCATGAACCTCTCACAGGAATAATTCTTGCGCTATATATAATCTTACCGCTGGCATGAGTTTTCCCCTGATCATGATCGAAAAAAACCCCCGATGATCTGTGGAGCTGACTAACCACTACCCTTTCTGTACCATTAACAATAAATGTCCCGTTTTTTGTCATTAATGGAAGAGCTCCAAAATATATTTCCTGTTCCTTGATATCCCGAACATTAGACGTACCTGTGTCAGGATCAATATCATAGACAACAAGTCTCACAGTTATCCGTAATGGAACCTCATATGTCGTGCCCCCGTTTATACATTCTTTTTCGCTACGCTTAACCTCACCAAAGCTATAAGAAACAAATTCTAACGAAGCAGCTCCTGCAAGATCATTTATTGGGAATACCGACTTAAAAACTTCTTGCAAACCAGTATCTACCCGCTGCTCTGGAGATAGATCCATCTGCAAAAAACGAGCATAGGACTTACGCTGAACACTGATGAGGTCAGGAATTTCTACAATTCTGTTTATCCTACCAAAATTCTTCCTAATACGTTTATGCGACAAAAGGCCTTCAGACATATTGTCTCCGATACGAAATTAAAGATTATGCCAAAAAAAAAATAAAATCCGGGTTTATAACAGATCGCATCATTTCTAATTTAAGGTGTTCTGAAAGCCCTTTATCCATTATCCTTAATTGTACCTGGACATTGAGATAGGAGAGCCCTTTTTCACCATAAAAATTACAAGATCTGAACAAATAACTGAACCACGGATTTTATTAAAATTACTTTATATCGACCTGTGCGCCAACATCTTCAAGCTGAGTTTTAATCTTCTCTGCTTCATCTTTGGCTATGGCTTCTTTAATTGGCGTAGGAGCAGATTCAACCAGTTCTTTGGCTTCTTTTAAGCCTAACCCAGTAATCGCTCTCACTTCTTTTATTACCTGAATCTTTTTGTCGCCAAAAGAAGTCAAGATAAGATCAAACTCTGTCTGCTCTTCTGCCTGGACTCCCCCAGCAGCAGGATCTGCAGCTACCATGGCAACCGGAGCAGCAGCAGAAACACCGAACTTTTCCTCCATTTCCTTTACCATATTGGATAGATCAAGTACGGACATATTTGCTATAAATTCTATTACATCATCTTTTGTAATTTCTGCCATTATTTTGTTCCTCCAAAATAATTATCACTCATATATTTTTTTATATAATTTTTCTAAACTTAATAAATTGTTGTTCCAGGAGTTAAATCTACTCTTTGGTGAAATATGAATAGCCTCGAATCTATTTCCAAAAATATGAAAAATTCGACAAACTATTCATCACTGTTTGATTGGATTTAAAAAAAAAGTTTGCACTGAAATTTGTGAAGGCTCGCCAACATCATTATTAGCTTGAGACATAGATTGTCAGATAATAAAGTTCACAAGGCCAGAGGGAAGAATGCGTATTATAATACGCAGGCACCGATAAGGGAGTGAAATCATTTATGTGACGACCCATGGCATATAGATCGCAGGATCTGCCGATAATACCTAAAAAAACTTTTTCCTGGAATTTTCATAAAAGAAATAAAGAAATCCTTTATGCCGTAGCTTCTTTTTGTTCCTTAATTGCCGTTAAAACATTGATAAACTTCCGAGGCACATCACTTAAAGCAACAACCAAACCACTGGCAGTACCACTGGCAGCTGAAAGAAAACAGCCCAAAAGAACCTCACGGGACGGCAAAGAGGATAATGCAGTAATTGCATCCAGATCAATAACCTTTCCACCCATTACGGCCAGATGGATACCCAGCGCATCATTATCCTCTGCAAAGTCAATCAGCACCTTTGCCGGAGCAACCTGATCCCCATAACTCAATGCAACAGCCATGGGCCCTTTAAACTTATCCTTAACTATCTGGGCATCAGTATCATCTGAAGCTCTTCTAAAAAAAGTATTTTTAGCTACTTTATATTCACAGCCAACTTCCCTTAGTTTTTTTCGCAAGTCATTGATTTTTAATACATCAAGCCCCTTATAATCGGTTAATACTAAAAGCTCCGATCGTAAAAAACTTTCATGTAAGCCGGCAACAATCTTTTTCTTCTCTTCTATTTGCATGGTATAATATCACCTCCTTTTAAATGCTATAAACAATAAAATATGGAGGCACTAAAAAAACATCAGAATTTTAAAGGTATAGACTCTTAAATAATTAAGTCCGCAGAATAGCGGAAACCATAAGTAAAGGACATGGCAGTACGCCTGCCAAAAATTTTGACCAATACCTGAAGAAATTATTTCTAAACAAATCTAGAACGCTGTCTATGCGGGCCGACACTGGGAGCCAAATAGAGTCTTTGTCTAATAAAATATCTTGCAAAAGCCCCTGGTGCCGATTAAACATATCAACTTCTGAAAAAATTCTGATATATATTCTTTAACGTGCCTACAGTCTTTGACAGTATTATTCATAATAACAACTATAGATTGTCAGATATTTCCCCAATTTTAAAATTTGGCACAGGCCAAAGGGAGGAATGCGTATTGTGTAATACTCCGACAACCAATAACGCAGTGAAATTATTCATATAACGGTCTATAAATGCTATTTCATTAAGTCTTTGACATGGGATGGGTCTATCGCAATTCCAGGCCCAATAGTTGTGGAAATAGAAATATTTTTCAAATAAGTTCCCTTGCTGCCAGGTGGTTTCAATCGTAAAATCGTTTCCATAAATACGGTCAGATTTTCAACCAGCTTGTCAGCACCAAAGGAAACCTTACCCACAACAGCATGAATTATTCCAGTTTTTTCGACCTTGAAATCTATCTTGCCAGACTTAAGCTCAGTTACAGCTTTAGTTATATCAAAGGTAACTGTCCCAATTTTGGCATTAGGCATCAGGCCCCTGGGCCCCAGAAGACGCCCTATCTTTCCGACTACGCTCATCATATCAGGGGTCGCCACAGCCCTGTCAAAACCAAACCAGCCGTCTTTAATCTTTTCAACAAGGTCTTCATTTCCTACAAAATCAGCTCCAGCATCAAGAGCCTCCCTCTCTTTCTCACCCTTGGCAAAGACAAGAACACTTACCTCTTTACCGATTCCATTCGGCAATATAACGGTACCCCGAACCATCTGATCTGCATGCCTTGGATCAACACCAAGCCTTACGGCAATATCAATGCTTTCATCAAATTTAGCATAAGATGAATCGATGGCAAGTTCAACTGCCTCAGCAACCGCATATCGGGTTCGAGTATTTACTTTTTTCAATGATTCTAAGTATTTTTTACCCCGTTTAGGCATCTTTCCCATTCACTCCTTTTTATATTAAGCAACCGCAATCCCTATGCTTCTGGCAGTACCAGCTATTATTTTACAGGCTGCATCCAAATCATTGGCGTTCAAATCGACCATCTTAAGGGTCGCTATCTCTTCAACCTGCTGCATAGTGACTGTACCAACCTTTTCACGCTTAGGATCAGAAGATCCCTTAGCAATTTTAGCAGCTTTTTTCAGCAATATGGAGGCAGGCGGCGTTTTAGTAATAAATGAAAAGGTTCTGTCCTGATAAACTGTTAACACAACGGGAATAATCATTCCTTCTTTATCCGCGGTTCTGGCGTTAAAGGTCTTACAAAAATCCATTATATTCACACCATGCTGCCCCAAAGCCGGGCCTATGGGTGGAGACGGATTAGCCTTACCAGCCTGAACCTGTAGTTTTATCATTGCAATAACTTTCTTTGCCATCTTTCTTTTACCCCTATTTTATAACTTTGTAACCTGTACAAACTCCAATTCTACGGGAGTTAACCGGCCGAAGATACTCACCATCACCCTTATTTTTCCCTTTTCAGGAACTACCTCATCCACTGTTCCATTAAAATTGGTAAAAGGCCCATCAACTACACGCACCTCATCACCTGTTTCATAATAAAATTTGGGCTGGGGCCGCATTTTTCCCGACTCTATACGACTTAATATATATTCAGCCTCACGATCAGATATTGGAGTCGGTTTTTCTCTGCCACCTAAAAACCCGGTAACTTTCACCGTATCTGTAACAATATGCCAGGTTTCTTTATCAAGAGCCATCTGAATTAAGATATAGCCGGGATAAAATTTTCTTTGTGATGTTTTTCTCTTCCCCTTTACAAGTTCAACTATTTCCTCAGTTGGCACTACTACCTTACCGAATTTCTCTGGATGGGGAGACGTGCTTATCCGTTCATTTAAGGATTTCTCAACCTTGGCTTCAAATCCCGAATAAACATGAACAACATACCATTTTAAAACCACCCTGCCCCTCCCCATTTATTGAAGCACAAACTTGATCAAACTTGATAAACCAATATCCACAATTCCTAGAAAAAATGATAACACAATAACCAAAAGAATAACAAACGAGGTCGAGGCAATCGTCTGCTTTCGTGATGGCCACGTTACTTTTTTTAGCTCAATCTTAGCTTCTCTTAAAAACTGAACAGCCTGATCAATTTTCTTTTTTAATTTACCCGGCTCTCCTCTCTTGCTTAACTCTTTTTTTTGATATTGAATTTTTGTCTTTTTTCGTACGCCTGCAAAAGAATCAGTAGCAAGGGACTTTTTGTTCGTTAGGGTATTATTAGTTATGGTTAATGGTAATGAACCGACACGGCTCTTATCTTTTACAGTCTTTTTTCCACGTATCTGCTTTTTTTTTTGCAGCCGTCCCATATTTCTCCCGACGATATTAACCTTTAGGGGTTAGCTTGCCATACAATAATAAAGCTATAGATTGCCAGATAATAACCCGATTTTAAAATTTGACACTGGCCAATTTGACACAGGCCAGAGGAGAAATACTGTAGTGTAATACTCCGACGACCGATAGCGCAGTTAATTTACTTTATGTGACAGTCTATTACGATCAATTACTGATTTCAACAACACTATTCGCCCAGCAAGCCATCCCTCTTTACCAAAAATCATAAGCCCTGAACTGTGCTCAAGTCTCTTTTAAAATATATCACTTAAATCAAAAAAATGGCAGGCCAGGAGGGATTCGAACCCACAACACCCGGATTTGGAGTCCGGTGCTCTGCCGTTAGAGCTACTGGCCTGAAAGGAATAGGCATTCATATAATTAATTCCATAAGAATCAAGAGAAAACCTAGTGAGAACATACTGTATACTGGTAGTACGTGAAACTAAGGCTTTGACAGATACCTAATAAAATTATTTAGACAAAAAGCTATACCTACTTTGTCTCCTTATGCAAAATATGTTTTCTACAAAATTTGCAATATTTTTTAAAAGCAAGTTTATCTGTTGTTGTCCGCTTATTCTTCGTAGTTGTATAATTTCTTCTATTGCATTCAGAACATGCAAGGGTAACAATTATTCTCACCTGTACACTCCTTGGGTAACACTGCCAGTACAGTTCGCAAAAATTATTCTATTATCTCACTCACCACACCCGCGCCAACGGTCCGACCACCTTCACGTATTGCAAACCTGAGCTCCGGCTCCATGGCTATTGGTGTTATCAGCT
>CAZNFB010000038.1:14874-14979 GCA_964572105.1 uncultured Desulfobacteraceae bacterium | reverse complement strand
GTTCAAGAATTTATTGAAAATATTAAATAATTTTTCCGTCTATTAACACTGTTATGCCTGAAAATATAAATAAAGCGGGAATGTCAGGATAGTGCACTCCTGAAA
>CAZNFB010000038.1:0-14774 GCA_964572105.1 uncultured Desulfobacteraceae bacterium | reverse complement strand
CCACCACATACACACGGACGCCAAACAGCGGCGCCGGTGATTTAAAACGTTATGCCTGAAAATATAAATAAAGCGGGAATGTCAGGATAGTGCACTCCTGAAATGCGGGTTCGAGTCCCGCTCAGGCATAACCACCACATACACACGGACGCCAAACAGCGGCGCCGGTGATTTAAAACGTTATGCTACAAATAAGGAGGTAATATGCGAACAATTGAAAAAATTTTGGGAGTTCGTCCTACAACAAGGCAAGTTGAGAATGAGTTTAAGCGAAGAAATTTAAAAATTTCTGATTTTGCTATCATAGTCGAAGGAGTAAAAGATCATAAATCTATTTTTAGGGTGCACGGTTTTCAATCTTCAGAAAGTGCTACTCCTGAAGAGGCCTTAATGAAACACATGATTGTGACAGATGAAATATCTAAATAACCGCATAACCAATAAATGCAGCCGACCAGCAAACTGCGCTGGCGGTTGATTTAAATCGTTATGTGTCAACTTTAATTAAATAGGTGATATATGAATAAAATCGAACGGTTGTTTTTAGTAGTGGCGCTTGTGCTTATATCGATTGTCGCAATTAGCTGGATTGGTCGTGAATATTTTGCATTGCTGGCAATGTTTGATTTGTTAGTTGGCGTAATTATTGGCATGATCATATTTTTACCAGGCAGAAAGAGTCAAGAATACAGTGAAGATATTATTACTGATTTGCAATTTAAACATGGAAAGCCGGTAGCGCAGCGGATCATTTCAAAAACCGGAGACACCAGAGCCGCAGAGAATAAGCTCTGTCAGGCTAAAAGAACTGATTAAAAAAAATTATAAAAACAGACCCAAAAAAGGATAGCATGCCAGATATTTCTAACACATATTTAATAGGGAAACACCTGATTCTTCAGCAGAGCGACAATATACAGCAATGCGCCCTTTGTGGAGCCGACAATCCAGTACTTGAAAAAAAAGTTGTAATAGGCGCAAGCTTTATGGATGATGCCTTTCTGAGCGGAAGTAATTATCTCTGTATATATTGCGCAGCATGCATCGGAATTGGCCAGCCACAAAATTTAGCTATACGGACTACAAGCTTTCTTGCAACTGAAAAACAGCTTATAAGATTAAAAAGGGAGCAGTTGTGGGAAAATATACTGCATCCGCCTGTTGTGCCATTTGTCTTCGGCATTACATACACACATAAAAAGCACATCAGTTTCAAATCATACGTGAATTTTTCAAGAGATATATATATGATACGAACTGAAAATGAGAGCGTAACAATAAAGCGTGATGCTATACGCAATTTGTGCGAAATAATTCAGAACTGGTATACAATCTGTCGTGATATCTCAACAAAGCCGACATTTTTCACAAAACAGGATGTTTTATCAGGCTGTAATAATTATAAAAAGATAGAACATTACGGAGCAGACAGATATCTGTCTGAAAATAAAAAAATAGAGCGGTACAGAAAAACAAGTTTATTAAAATTATTAGTATATGCCCTGAATAAGGGAGAAAAAAGGGAGAAAAAAGATGATTAAAAAAGCGTATCAGTTTCAAACAATAGGCCCCCTGCACACAGGCTCCGATGAAGTTTCCGGCACAACAAAAACATTGCGCAGGCAAAAGTGTATCCTTGCAGAACCTGTCAAGTACAACAGTCAGCTGACGGAAGATCAGAGAAGGGATGTTATTGTGCAGATCGTGCTTGGGGTTTGGTATGCGATAGATTTCGATCAAATCAAAGGGCCGCGGCTCATGAAAATATATGATGAGTTCGCAAGCAAATTAAAAGCCGCAGCCAGGGCGGAAAGCAAACACCGGTTTCTTGAAAACCTGTGCAGCTCATGGGGAATAAAGAGCCTGCAAAACAAAAACGTATATAACTGCATTAATCTGATCGACGACAGGGAACTGCTTGACACCATACGAAATGAAGCAATATATATCGTGCTTTCAATTCGTGTGATGAAAGAAAAAGCCCAGGAGCGTCAAAAGAAAACCGGCATACTCTCTTTTGATTTTGATTTCCCGGTTATAAAAGCCGGAGAAAAAATTGAAACAGCGAGAACAGAGGATGAAATCCCGTGCATTTCAGGCAATTCAATCAGAGGAAAAATGAGAAGGCTTATAATGCATGATTTCTGCAGGCGCACAGGAATAAAAACGCTTAAAAAAAGAGCCTATCACACATTGTTTACAGGCGGATTCCTTGATCAATCTACACGAAATGAAGATCTGAAAAAAATGGAGATGTTCATTGAAAAGTGCCCGGCGCTCGGACTTCTCGGAGCTGCTATCGGAAACATGACAATAGAAGGTGAGATGAAGGTCGGCTGGGCATATCCGCTGTGCAGAGAAAGAGGCACGGGAGATAAAAGCTTTTGGCAGTATCTTGATTCTGTCTTCCAAACCAGGCTCGACAGCAGTAAAACCGAAAAGGATATTAAAATAATCAATTCTGAAGAAAAAGCGCAGCAAATGAAATATGAATACGAGGTCTTCGCTGATGGAACAAGGTTCGAGCATCGTATCGCCTGCACGTCAACAGACCCGCTGATCATATCAGCCTTCTGGCATATTCTTGAGCTATTCGAAGCCGCGCCGTTCCTCGGAGGCAAGGGAAGTGTTGGAAACGGAGAGATATCGCTTGACTGGAAACTCGAAGGCAATGGGAAAAAATACATAGAATACCTTGAAAAAAATAAAGAGGGGATAAATGAATTCTGGCAAAATGCGACCATATAGGCTTTTCGTCAAGTTTTATTCGCCGCTTATTCTCTATCATCAGATAACGCTTGACGCAATTCTGGCATACTGTATTGCAACCCGTCTCAATGAAAACAAAGGAACCTTTTGTCTGCCTCAACAGATACAGGGAAGCGATACAAAAATAAAACATGAGCTGTTTAAAATAATTGAGCACAACACCTCTTTCTCTCCCGTGCCTATGGCATCTTATTTCCAGTCCATAGGCAGCACAACAGAGTATCTGGATTCCTGGAAAAAAAGGTTTGAATCTAAATACTCACATCTTGCGGATTTTGGAAAAGCGAAAAAGCAGGTGGATACAGGCAGCGGGAAATATAGAAGTTATAATATGCCACTGCCTGCAGTAGTCTCAAATATGGGTTTTTTTGCATTCATAGGCGACAGCCTAAAGGTACTTGATTTGCTGGAAAAACACATAGTGTCAATAGGGAAAAAAAGAAGCGCAGGGTTTGGATGGATCGACAAAATGGAGGTCAGGGATGCATCTTATACCTGCTTTGATATTGCAGGAATGCGGCCAATACCAAAAAGCATAGCTGAAAAGAACAAAATAACAGGCATGTCTTCTTATTGCGCCTGGCGGTCACCATACTGGCTGCGCAAGAATATTTGCGAATGCGTGGTCCCTGCATCATGACAACAACCGCCGCGAACAAAAAGACTCTGGCTTTATATGCAGAAACATCCGCACATAAAGCCAAAGTTATCGAATCAAAAAAAATTATATCATCAGCCCTGAAGTCCCTGCCCCGAAAAAAATGGTATGTTGCTTTTTCCGGCGGAAAAGACAGTACGGTTCTCTTCTCACTTGTTCGTGAACATTACAGCCAGATTCCAGGACTCTGGGGCGATGATGAATTCTATCTTCCTGAAACTTTCAGATATATCAATCGCGTCAGGGCTTCAGGCGCAAAAATAAAACAAATCAAAAACGAAACAGTTCATACGGACTGGTTCACCGCTAATACGGGGTGTAATGCAGGTGCAGCATATAAAAAATATTCAGGCTCTTTTACAGGCCTGCGCGCTCAGGAAAACAGCTACAGGCGCAAATTTCTGCGTAAATATGGAACCCTTCACAATAGCAAAAAAGGCTGGCTGTGCAATCCCCTGGCCTGGTGGAAAACTATTGATATATGGGCATACATCCACAGCAGAAAAATAGATTACAACAGCGCATATGACCGCCTGTCTGAAATAGGAGTTGATTTTGAGCATCAAAGAATCGGCCCATATGCAACTGAAAAAGCACTCGGATACGGCCAGATGGCAATCCTGAAAAAAGGCTGGCCTGATGAATACCAGCGATTTATCAAAAAATTTCCCCAGGCCGGAGCTTACATTTAAAAAAAAAGAAAAAAACTAAAAAAAAAACTTGACAACTAATCCTACCGGATATATATTTTAAGAAACAAACGGGGAAATGACCATCCCCGTAAACAAAAAACTTAAACGAAAAGGAGAACATCATGTCGGAAAACAAAACAGAAATTATTGTAATTCACCTCACGGACCCTGTTGCATTAGGCACAACCCGCAAGCAAGTAAGAGTTCACATCAGCCCTGCCAGCCTGGCAAAAACAGCAAAATATCTAAACGAACCAGCCGCGGCCTTTAGCTCAAACAATGAAAAAGCTTCTGTGAATAGCGAATATTATACGCTTTCACAGTTCGACGTGTGGGGACACCTGGAAAAAACAAAGAAGCAGGCTCTGTCTGTCATTGTAGAATGGCTGAATGTCGATAAGGTTCAGCAATCCCTGTCCGGGGCGTTGACTCTTCCTGATGAGCTTATTTCAAAAGCTGTTGAACTGGCCGAAGAGTACACAGAAAAAAAAGAGCAGGAGAAAAAAGCAGACGAAGCGGCACGCATAGAAAAAAACAGGGCAGAGGCAGAAAAAAGTGCTGCAAGGGAAGTTCTCGCAAAAGAACTTTCTGAAATGCAGAAAAAGCAGGACTCTCTGGCTAAGGATGTCGAATACTGGAAAAACAAGGCAGAGAGGACAGAGGAAGAAGTGACGGCATCTGTTATAGATGGAATTGTCGAAGATGGATATATTGAAAGAAACGAAGATGTTGAGATAAGGTATACAGTAGAACAAGAATAAAAAAAACCTCCCCGGTAAACAGGCCGGAGCGGCCTCTCGCGGTGACCAAACCGCGAGGCCGGGGAGGCAAAAAAAAACAATATCACAGGAGGAACATGAAAGCAATATCCCCGAAAATAAGAGAAAAAGCAGCAGATTTTTATCCGAAGTTTTTTAAAAACCTCAATGCCGGAGCCACATACACGCTTGAAAGCTTCCCTGATATGTATAAAAAAACACTTTTTGGAATGAAAGGGCTGTTCTCAGAGAATGAATTGAAATTGATTGTTGATATATTCAACTCTACAATGCTGACTCCCGTACTTGCAGGCGAACACCTGGTCTGGTCAGTCCAGGACTCAATAGAACTTGAGCACGTAGACAAAAAGTGGGAGGTTAAAAAAGAAATTATCCTGCAAAAAATATCAAAATTACATCTTTTCGAGAAAGCATGTATAGAGATCTGGGCAAACGGATTCTGGTATAATTCAGATGATATATCAGAAAAGAATTTAGACGCTTGGGTAGAAGCACTGTCATATTAAGCATACTGCAAATTTTCAAAAAACACTTGACAAAAATATTATTTTAAATAATAAGTAATATCACAATTTATCTTACCGTTGTTTAGCTCAAACACGGCTCCGGCAAAAAATTAAGACCGGTTGCACATACTGATTGTCAGATGTATGACGCAACCGGTCTTTTTTTTGGCCTTAAAATAGGAGCTGTCATGATACGCCCCCTTTCAGACATCAAAAAAATCATAATCCACTGCTCAGCATCAGATTTCGGCGATAAAAATATAATAGACACCTGGCACAAAGCCCGGGGATGGAATGGCTGCGGATATCATTTTGTCATCACAAACGGCATTCCGGAACCCGGAAAACCATACAGAAATCAACTGGACGGTATTGTGCAAACCGGCCGCAGTCTCAACACAGTCGGCGCACACTGCCGTGGTCATAATGAAGATTCCATCGGCATCTGCCTGATCGGCCAGCATCTTTTTACACCGGAACAGCTTTTATACGCTCTGCCCAACCTGCTTGCATCCCTGCTTAAAAAATTGAATTTAAAACCAGAAAACATACACGGCCATTGCGAATTTTCTGCAAAAACATGCCCGAATTTTGACCCAGGCCTCTTACGGAAAATAATCGGCAGAGACTAAAAGATCTTTTAGTTTTTGCTCCCGACATTGATGTCGGGAGCAAAAATTTACAGGAGTTAAAATGGACGCAACATCGGCAACATCGTTAGTAGATATAATATCCAATTTTTCATCATTCGGAATTACAGGCGTTTTGGCGGTGCTCTGTTGGAGCAGTATAAAAGACAATCAAAAAACCCTGGCAGTATATCGACAGGATATGATGGAATGGCGCCGGATGTACGAAAATAACGTTGAACTTGTAAAAAGATACAGCACCCTGGCCGAAGATCTTAAAGAGGTCGTAATAATGAACACCCAGGCTTTTACGCAGCTGGACAGTACAGTAAAACATATGGAGACAGCAAAATAATGAATTTTGAGCGCGCAGCTATAAAAGGAAAACTGGTTGAAGCAAAAGAGAGCAGAATCAGGTTAAAAAATAAATTCAATGCCCTTTCGGCAACTCTCCGACAGGGACTTAACCCGCTGTTGATAGACATTGAAGATGTAGAGATCCCCCAGCTTTCGCAAATATGGGGAGACCTGGAAATAACCTGGGCCGGAATATTAAGCCTGCGCTCCGATATCCAGCGTCTGGAAAAGGAACTTTTTTAGATGGGAGCCAAAGGAGACAGAGCATCAAAAGAACCTCTGGCAATGCGGCTGTATGCAGACGGCGCCAGTCTTACAGATATATCAAAACAGCTTGATATATCCGACACTACCCTTAGACGCTGGAAATCAGAAAGCCTGGCAGGCGGCGAAGATATTGACGGCTGGGATAAATCCAGGCAGCAGAAAAGAGGCAACATCCAGCGCCTTAAGGACCTGTTTGAAAGACAGCTTGAATATGTTGAAGATCTTACTCCGTGTGAAGTTTCCGCCCCCATGATGGATACACTCTCAAAACTTGGTTCCCTTGTTGAGCGCTGGGATAAGCTTGAAAAAGCGCAGATAGTGGCGGATGATGTAACAAAAGAGGTGAAAAAAAGCGGGCTCTCTGACGAAGCAGCAGAATCGATAAGAACAAAAATATTAGGGATGGCATCATAGTGAAGGGATTTTCAGAAAAAGAAAACCGTACACGGCGCACACCAGGCGCATTTTTGCCATACCAGCAAAGATGGATGGCAGATCAGTCAAGTGTTAAGGTCTGCGAAAAAAGCAGGCGCATCGGTCTATCCTGGGCAGAGGCCGCAGAGGATGCATTGACCGCAGCAAGGAAAAACGGCATGGATGTATTTTATATCGGCTACAACAAAGATATGGCCCTTGAATTTATAGAAGACTGCGCCTCCTGGAGCAAACATTTTAACCAGGCCGCAAGTGAAATAGACGAAATTGTATGGGAAGATGAAAAAGCAGAAAAAAAGGGGATACAGGCATTTAGAATAAGATATCCCAGCGGATGGAAAATACTGGCTCTCTCTTCCAGGCCTGCAAACCTCCGCGGCAAACAAGGCAAAATCGTTATTGATGAAGCAGCTTTCCACGATGATCTTGCAGGTCTGCTTAAAGCAGCCATGGCAATGCTGATGTGGGGCGGACGTGTAGTTATTATCAGCACCCATAATGGGGATGATCATCCTTTTAACGAGCTGATCAATGAAATCCGGGCGCATAAAAAACCATATAATCTGCACAGAATAACACTCGACGATGCTCTTGACGAAGGCCTTTACCAGCGTATCTGCCTGCGTCTCGGAAAAAACTGGACACAGGAAGATCAGAATAACTGGCGCACAACCTTAACAGATTTTTACGGAGAGGATGCCGACGAAGAGCTTTTTTGCATTCCTGCAAAAGGCGGAGGCGTATATTTGACACGTAATATGATTGAAGCATGTATGTCGGAAAACATTCCCGTTTTGCGATGGGCACCTCCGGAAAAAAACTTTGTAGACTGGACAGATGATAAACGGTGCAGGGAAGTAGAAAGCTGGTGTATTGAAGAGCTGGAGCCGGTTATAAAAACCACCATAACACAAAACAGAGCATCGTGGTTTGGTGAGGACTTTGGCCGCGAAATAGATTTAACCGTTATCTGGCCGCTGCAGTCCATGCCGGGTCTTAAATACCACACACCCTTTGTGTTGGAACTGCGGGACTGCCCCTTTACCCAGCAGGAACAGATCCTGTTTTTTCTTATTGCAAGACTCCCCTGTTTTGCGGGCGGGGCATTAGACAAGGGCGGCAACGGAGCCTTTCTGGCAGAGCGCGCCCGCCAAATATGCGGGCCGGACAGAATTGAAGAAATCTCGTTTTCATCAAAATGGTATATCGAAAACATGCCGCCCATGAAAGCCTGCTTTGAAGACAGAACCACGACCCTGCCAAAAGATAACGACATAATGGACGATTTCAGAGCAATTAAAAAAGTCAAAGGCGTTCCGCGCATCCCGGATACCAGAACACAAAGCAAGCGGGGCGGTAAACGCCATGGAGACGCTGCAATTGCAAAAGCCCTGGCGATCTACGCGGCCAGGGAGTTTGAATTTTATAATGATATCCCGTCTGTTATTACTGCCGGCCAGGGTAAAAGCCTGTCCGGTTATTACATCCAGCCAAACTACAGGAGTTATTAATGAAATTGTGGGTCAATGAACATGATTTTGTTGAATTAGACGATAAAAAATCCCTTGCGGCAGAGATTGCTCCGCGATCCAGATCGCTGGACTGGGAGGGCATCATGAGTTTTCTCCCGGATCCTGATCCCATCCTGGCCAAGCTTGGCCAGGACATCACTGTCTACCGTCAATTGCTGTCTGATGCCCACGTTTTCAGCTGCGCCCAAAGCCGCAAAGCAGGGGTTCTTTCCTGCGAATGGGAGGTTCTTGAACCTGCTGCAGGCAGCACAAACAAACGGGCGCATCAGGTTATTGAAGATATGATGAAACGCCTTGATGTATATCAGATTATTACAGATATGCTGGAAGCCCCGTTCTTTGGCATAAGCCCCATGGAGGTTATATGGGAAGCCGGATCCGCATGGCTGCCAGAATCCGTTACAGGCAAGCCGCCGGAATGGTTTGTCTTTGATACGGAAAACAGACTCCGGTTTCAATCAATAGATAATATGATTGATGGCGAAGAGCTTCCTCCATATAAATTTTTACTGCCCAGGCATCACGCCTCATATCAGAACCCTTACGGAGAACGTGTGTTATCCCGATGTTTCTGGCCGGTAACCTTTAAGCGCGGCGGCTTTAAATTCTGGGCGATTTTTACGGAAAAATACGGCATGCCCTGGATTATCGGCAAGGTGCCGCGCCAGACAAACGAAACTGAACGCGGCCTGCTTCTTACACGCCTTGTCAACATGGTGCAGGATGCGGCCGCAGTCGTAAACAATGATGAAACAGTCGAAATCACCGAAGCCGCCGGCAAAACCGCCAGCGCAGATATCTATGAAAAGCTGATCAGCGTATCCAATCGCGAAATTTCAAAAGCTATTTTAGGACAAACTCTTACAACTGAAATAGACAAAGGCGGCTCGTTTGCAGCAACAAAAGAGCATATGGAGGTCAGGGAAGACCTGGTTAATCAGGATAAGAAGATGATAAAAACAGTCTTTAATCGGCTCTTTTCCTGGATTACGGAACTTAACTTCACAAAAGCAGAGCCTCCTGTCTTTGGTTTTTACGAAGAGGAAAATATACAAAACGAAAGAAGCGAACGGGATGAAAGCCTTACACGACAAGGCGTCAACTTCACACCAGGCTATTATCAAAGAATATATAACCTTCGGGAAGATGATTTTGAGATTAAAAAAACGGAACAGACGAATAATAAAGCGGAATTTGTCGAAGGTGATAACAGCATATCCGCATCACCGGATATTATCACAGAAAAGGCACTTGAAGAAGTCTCAATGGACAGCCAGATTGAAATGGCAAAACAACTTCTTAATAAAGCGTCAACCCTTGATGAATTTAAGGATGGTTTGCTCGATCTTTATCGGAATGTAGACGAAAGCAGTCTCGGCGATTTAATGCAAAAAGCCATGACGCTGGCCGATCTTACAGGGAGGTTTGATGCCGATACCGGAAACTAAAGTATTCGACCTCCCCTTTGACGAAGCGATTGATCATTTTAAAAAAAAAGTCAAACTTCCATCAAAAACATGGGAAGAGCTCTGGCAGGGGATGCATGCCAGGGGTTTTGTAATTGCCGGCGCCATGAAAACGCAGCTTGTTTCCGACCTGTACGAGGCAGTTGAAAAAGGTATTGCAGACGGCACAACAATAGCACAGTTCAGAAAAGATTTTGACGATATAATCAAGCGCCACGGCTGGAAATACAAGGGCGGCAAAGGCTGGAGAACCGGCGTGATATTCAATACAAATATCAAAACAGCTTATGCGGCTGGTCATTATAAACAGATGTTCGACCCTGAAGTTTTAAAAGCCAGACCCTTTCTCCGGTATGTAGCATCTAACTCAAGATTCCCGCGTCCGGAGCATGTTAAATGGTATAATCTTATACTGCCTGCAGATGATCCGTTCTGGAAAACACACTACCCGCCAAACGGCTGGGGATGCAAGTGCGGAATCGTCAACCATTCTGCCAGGGAAGTCGAAAGAATAAAAAAAGAAGAAGCGGACGGCCCGCATCCCGTAAAAACCAATGCCCCGAAACCGGAATATTATAAATGGCAAAGCAAAGAGACCGGCAAAATACATAAAATACAAAAAGGGATCGACCCGGGCTGGGATTATAATGTCGGAGAGGCCGCATGGGGAAAACAGTTATCCTCAAATTCAATGGCTGCCTGGAAAGCCCAGGGCGCAAAACAGTGGGAAAATTTAACCGCCGGGGGTTGGCAATCAGCAGGCCGCCCGGAAAAAATACCTGTAGACGCTGCAAAGGCAAAAGTCGGCGCTGCCATCAAAGACGCAGAAGATCTTGAATCACGACTAAAAACCGTATTGGGCGGCGATGAAAAAATATTTACATTTGTAGAAACTGGTTTAAAACCCGTCTCTACTTTCAGGTATGACGTGCTCGTAAATGCCGAAGCGCTGGCAAGCCATATCCCTGTAAGCCGAGCGCCTTTTGTCCCATTTCTTCCTGAACTGATGCATGACCCGTTTGAAATATGGCTTTCGTTTGAGCGGCATAAAGGTACCGGGAAAATCGTATTGCGGCAGCGCATTATAAAAGCCGTCAAACTTGAAAAAAATCGTGGATTATTGATGGTGGCGCAATCTGTAAACGGCATAATGGAATCGTCAACAATGATCCCTGTGAGAAGTCTTACATATTTGAACAATCAAAGACATGGAAAGCTGATATGGGCCAGGCAGAAATAAAAAAAAGAAGCTCGGGCTCCACAGCAGCCCGGCCGCCATGCTCCGGCATTGAAGCTGCGGTCCGTACCGGAACAATCGTTATGTCTAACAATACACTATCGAAACAGAAAGTCAACAGGAGCTTTTAAATGACCGGCACAATGATGGATATAACAATTGAGGATCACGGCGTTAAAAAAATGCTCGGTCGGATACAGCAGCGGACGCATAATCTGACACCGGCCATGAACATTATCGGACAGATTGTGCGTACATCGATTGTCCGCAATTTTGAAAAGGAAGGGCGTCCGCAAAGATGGAAAGCTCATTCTGAAACCACTGAAAACCGAAGAGGCAAAGGGGTTTCCATTCTCAGGGAGGAAGGCCACCTGATGAACTCAATCCATTCTAAGGCTTATAAAGACAGGACTGTTATCGGAACAAACCGTGTTTATGCCGCTGTTCATCAGTTTGGTGCTAAAAAAGGATCGTTCGGCGCATTTTCCATTACTCAGCAGGTTAAAGCGCATGTGCGTAATGTCAGAGGGGTGAGGCAAAACGTGAAAGCGCATAAACGAACACGGGAAATAACACTGCCCTTTGGCGATATTCCTGCCCGTCCGTTTATGATGGTGCAAACCGAAGACTGGGATGAAATCAGGGAGTCGCTGGCGGATTATCTCATAGAGGGGAAAAGATGAAAAATTTTAAAGGGTTCGATGACTGGATAGAAATTTTCAAAGGCGGAAAACAGATTGATAGCAACGGCCATGAACATGATGGCGATGCTGTTATTTTAAAAGCGTTAGAGACATTTAAGCCCTCTTATCATGAGCCGCCTCTGGTGGCAGGTCATCCAAAAGACAACTCACCGGCATTCGGATGGGTATCGGATTTAAAAGAAAAAGGCGGCACGCTTCTGGCAAAATTCAAGGATGTGGTTCCCGAATTTTCTCAATCCGTTGAAAAAGGCCTGTTTAAAAAGCGTTCTGCAAGTTTTTATCCTGATGGAAGATTGCGGCACGTCGGCTTTCTCGGCGGCGTGCCTCCGGCAGTAAAAGGTCTGGCTGATCTGTCCTTTTCAGATGATGATCAGGCTCTTGTTTTTGAGTTCAGAGATACAGACCCATGGACATGGGAGTCTGTCAGCGGAATTTTCCGGAAAATAAGGGACTATTTTATTGAAAAAGAGGGCAGGGAAAAAGCGGATAGAATCATCCCGGACTGGGATGTGGAATATATTAGGGATCAGGCAAAAAACAATAACAAGGAGGATGATATGAAGTTTGCAGAATTTCTGGAGGCATTTAAGTTTTGGAAAAAAATCGAAGGGGGTTCGGATGTGGATCTGCCGGGCCAGCAAACCATCGTGCAAAAAAAATTCAGCGAAGCCGACATCGAACAGGCAAAAAAGGATGGTGTTGCTGCCGAGCGGGAAAAGCTGGATGCGGAGTTTGCGGAAAAAGGGGTTCAGGCCAGGCAAAAGGCCGCAGAAAAGGAGATAAAGGACTTTTGCGACACCTTGGTCACATCAGGTAAGATACCGCCCTCCTGGCTCGATTCCGGGCTTGTGAGCTTTATGCAGACACTGGATGCGGAAAAGGAGTTTTCGTTTTCCGAAAATAACAAAAAAAATTCAAGGCAGTGGTTTCAGGATTACCTGGAAGGATTCAGCAAATCAAAGATTTTTGAGGAACTGGCAAAAAAGGAAAAGGCAGGGGATTCGGCTGAGTTTGCAGAGGCAAAAGCTGATCAGGAAGCCGGTGAATCCATTGCCGCCAAGATTGAACCGAAAAAATAATTTAGAAACTGGAAAATAGGAAAAACCAAATTTCGATTTTTAAATTTGGTTTTTTAAAAACGGAGGGATAAAAAAAATGGCAGTATTCGGGGTAACAGACAACGCTGATTCAGCAGTACTGAGTCAGCTCGTGGCGTCGAATGTCCACGAGCAAAAAGAGATTACATTAAAGGCATCTGCCGGGGCTCTGCTGCGCGGCACGGTGCTTGAGATGGTCAGTGTGGCAAGCGGAACATGGCAGCAGATGCAGGCATCCGGCGGGGCAAATGCCCGTGCGGTTCTGCTTGAAGACGCAAGTAACTCAGCATCAACACAAAGAGTCCAGGCGTATTTCATCGGCAGGTACAGAGAGACAGACCTGGTATGGCCGGCAAGTATCACTACGCTTCAAAAGCGTACGGCAATCGTAGGCTTGCAAGACCGCGGCATTCTGATTGACGAGGCGATTCTTGCAGTGAGCACAACAACCACAACGACAAGCTCAACAACAACAACGACTGCTTAAAACAGTTTACGGTTCGCGGGTTTAACCCGTCAACCAACAAAAAAAAAGGAGGCTTAAATGGATAATCTGTTTAAAATACGGGTATTAACCGGGGCGATCAATGCGATGACATCTCCGGCAATGACGGTTTACAACCGGATATTCCGCGGCAAGGAGCACATGGAACCATCCGACAGGCTGGCGTTTGATATTATTACCGGATCCCAAAGGGTGCTGAAAAATATCTCCATATACGCACCAGCCGAGATAACCGAAAAAACAGGCAGGAAAACAATCACAATGACAGCGCCCAGGCTTGCAACAAAGCGTTTCGTGCATACTGCTGAACTCAACGCAATCCGGGCTTTCGGCGGCCAGGTAAGTCTTGAGCAAATGAAAACACGCATTGCCAGGGAACAAAAAGACATGAAAGATGAGCACGATCGCACCCTGGAATTTTGGGCATGCAATGCGCTAAAAGGTAAAATTTATGATGCTGACATGACTACCGAGCTGGTTGATTACAACATGGCGGCCACGCATAACCCAACGCTTTCGGGCACGAATCTCTGGTCAGATGCGGCATCAAACCCCGTCAATAAGATTCGTGAGTTCAAACGGCTGATTAAGGATGACAGTCTGGCAGGAATCACAGGCTGGCTGGCTTTTTGCGGCTATAATGCAATGGATTCGCTGCTTAAAAACAGCTCTATTCTCAACCTGCTTAAATACGAAAAAGGCCGAAAAATGGCAGAGGAAGCCGATGTTTCAAGGCTTGCCGCAACTGAGTTGATTGAATACGACAGTTCGTTTATGGATGATAAAAACAACCGTCAGTATTTTATCGGGCCGGACCATTTCATGCTTATCGGCCTGTGCTCTGACATCGTTGATGTTCCATACGCGCCTGTGGTTGACAGTAAAGCCGCCGGCGGAGTCGGGAATATAGACGCCAATGGCAGCGGCGTGATGTTTTTTTCCAAATCCTGGGACATAGAAGATCCAAGCGGGCGATGGATCAAAACAGAAGCCAGGCCGCTTCCTGTGCTTCAAAGGCCTGACTGCGTAGTCTACGCAAAGGTAGTGTAGATGTCATACTGCGCACAAATAGATATTGAAAAAATACTGCCGGAAAAACAGCTGATCCGCCTGACTGATGACGAAAATGCCGGAATGGTTA
>CAZNFB010000037.1:0-15044 GCA_964572105.1 uncultured Desulfobacteraceae bacterium | reverse complement strand
CAAGGAGAGTCCCTATGGCTGCAGAGGCCAGACCTTTACCCAAAGAAGAAAGGACGCCGCCTGTAACAAAAATAAATTTCGGATTATTTTTCATATAACACTATTTTCTGAGAATCTGGTAGTCCATAATAGTTCAGTATTGTCCGGTTAGAAAATTGCCAGAAAGAAAATACGGAAAGTTTAATTGTTTTTTCCGCTATTGCAAATAAATTTCCCTCCCGCAAGATTCTATCCTAGCATTACTGATAATAGTTGGCTTCTGAAAAAAAAATCCGCAACCGTAAAAAAAAATCAGTTGCGGAATTTGATAAATTCATGAGTGTATAAATACGATGATTTTAAAATTTAGTCAATCTTTTGTTTACTGATCTTTTCTCACCAGATAAGTACTCAAAACATCTTCAACCACGGAATAAGGATCGATTTTTCTATCAGCAATTTTATCAATATAATCTTTTCTTTTTCCAGTTCCTGCAAGTCCTTTAAAGATTAATTTCTGCACCTCTTCCTGGAATATCATCCCAAGCTCATGGGCACTTCTGTCAAATTTTGCACGCTTTGCATCCTCCGCGCTACGCAGGTGTGTAGCATGCTTTTCAATGGCTGATATTAATTCATCGATTCCTGTAATGCCATCTGGTTTATCTGACACACAGACCGTGGGAATTATTTGAGGAATCCAGGCATTTTTATCCCTGGTGGTGGCCATGTTAACCGAAGCCTTCAAGTGTCTCATACTAGCGTTGGCTCCTTCCAGATCAGCCTTGTTAAGAACAACAACATCAGCTATTTCCATTATCCCTGCCTTCATAGCCTGGATGTCGTCCCCCATTCCCGGTGTAAATACAACAAGGCACGTCCGTGCAAGATGAATAACGTCAATTTCATCCTGACCTGCGCCAAGGGTTTCAATAATAATCACATCCATCCCCAGGGCCTCTACTATATGAATAACATCATAGGTGGCTCTGGATATTCCACCCAGATGTCCCCTTGATGCCATACTCCGGATATAAACACCTTCATCATTTGTATGACCCTTGAGCCTGATTCTGTCTCCCAGGATCGCGCCCCCTGAAAAAGGACTGCTGGGATCAATCATTACAACCCCCACAGTTTTCCCCTGGGCACGGTATTTAATTATAAGCTGACCTGTGAGGGTACTTTTACCTGCTCCTCCGGCTCCTGTTACCCCCAGAATCATCGCCTTACCTGTAAGGGGATAAATCTGTTTCATAACCTCATGGTGTTTTTCAGTTTCATTTTCAACCCAGGTTATTAAGCGAGCTGCTGCCCGGCGGTCTCCTGAAACCAGCCTTTTTACCATTAATTCAACTTCTTCTTTTATATCCATATTATCCAACTCTTATTTTTTCATTATTTCAGTCTTACATTTTCATTGATAAAATCGATAAACCGGCTTGAAAGAGTTCCTGCACGAAAAACCATATTCATGCCCATTTTTTCCATTGGAGGTATATCTTCAACCGGAATTGTACCCCCTGCTATGAGCAAAACATCGTCAAGCCCGTTTGTTTTCATCTTTTCCACTATCTTGGGAGTAAAAACAAGATGTTCCCCTGAAAGAAAACTCAATCCAAGAACATCGGCATCCTCTTCCACAACCGCACGTATAATATCATCGGGCGTATTAAAAAGCCCCAGATAAATAACTTCCATCCCTGCTTCTTTTAACAGGGAAGCAACTATTTTTGCACCCCTGTCATGACCGTCCAAACCGACTTTAGTAATAACTACTTTAATTTTTTTTTCTTTTGCCATGGTTATTATCCATTTTTAAAAATATATAAGAATATAATATTACAAATTAAAGGGGGAGTCAATGATCTCCATAGGGTCATAGTGATAGCCGCAAACTTCACGCACAGTTCCGATTACTTCAGCCGTGGTGGCATGGGCTTTTGTGGCTTCCACCATTGCCCTGATGGTATTTTTCCCGGCCGCAGCATCATCTTTAAGCCGCTTAACCGCCTCTGTAAGCTTTGTTGCATCCCTGGTGCTCTTCATTCTCTTACATTGTTCCACCTGCAGCCTGGCAGATTCCAATGCTACCCTTTGAACATCCATAGGGGTTTCTTTTTCGTCTTCGGTCGTAAAAATATTTTGCCCCACAACCAGCTTGTCAAGGGTTTCTATCTCTTTTTGGCGATTATAGGCCTCTTCTTCAATTCTTTGACCCAGCCATCCTGTTTTAATTGCCTGATACATTCCACCCAGATCATCAACCTCTTTGGTGGCCTTTGTTATCTCTTCTTCAATTTTATCTGTGAGGCTTTCGATAAAATAGGAGCCTCCAAGGGGATCTGCCACATTTGTAACACCGGTTTCATAGGCAAGAATCTGCTGGGTTCTCAAGGCCTGGAGATGGGAAGCTTCGGTGGGGAGACAGATAGGCTCATCATAGGAACAGCAGTGGAGTGACTGAACGCCACCCAAAACAGCAGATAGTGCCTGATACGCCACACGGATCAGATTGTTTAACGGCTGCTGGGGGACAAGGGAACATCCTGAAGTATGAACCGCAAATTTAAACTGTATGGACTTTTCTTTTTTTGCTCCATATTTTTCTTTCATCAATTTGGCCCACATCCTTCTTGCTGCACGGATTTTAGCAATTTCCTCAAAAATATCAATATGGCATGCCACATAAAAGGTAAATCTCGGAGCAAAATCATCAATGTTTAATCCTCTGCTGATCAGCTCATCAATATAACACATGGCAAGGCCAAAACCGTAGGCTACTTCCTGGGGTGCGGTAATTCCCTGTTCCCGCATATCATACATATTAACAGTGGTATGATACCATTGGGGCATATTTTTTGTACAAAATTCCATTACATCGCAACCTAGTTTTATGGATAAATCCAGCGGGGACGAAGGTTTAAACCCGCAAAAAGCCGTATGTATGGGATCATTCTGGATAGATCCCCGAAGGGTGGATATATCATAGCCTGCATTTTCAGCAACAGCAATATACTGGGACATGGTTGCGGCGCAAGCAGTGGTGGCAGCAATTACTGACCAGCTGATTTTATCCAGGGGGATATCCCCTGTCAAAAATTCCATGTCAGTAATTGATGAGACATTGACTCCTGTCAGCCCAACCTCGTCACCAGCAAGAGGATGGTCAGGGTCAATTCCCAAAGCACTGGTTATATCAAGAATTGTATTTAAACCCGACCCCCCGGCCTCAACCAGATATTTCAAACGTTCATGGGTGTCCTGGGGAGTACCTATACCTGCAATCTCACGTTTTGTCCACAAGCGGCCCCTGAACATATCCGCATGAATTCCCCGTGTATAAGGATAACTTCCTGCATCCTGAACCTTTTTTTCATAATGATCAGCGGACAAATCATCAGGTGTATATATTGACTTAACATCATATCCTGACCATGTTTTAAAACTGGAGGGTTTTTCATAATAGGCCTTAATACAATTGTCCCAATCTGTTTCTTCGGATAATTCGGTATCGGATTTATTATCTTGCTTATTCATTTTTTTCCTTTTATGCATAAAAAGTCAGCAAAACCTGTTTGCCATACCTGGTTTAAATTCTAATGGTTGAAAATCCAGACACATCATGTTAATCTTACTAAATGTTAAAATACTATAATATCTATACTGATGATCTTATCCAGATGGTCTTGTAAAAAATCGTACCTTTTAGGAAAACCTAAGTTACTATACGCTGTAACCGTTCATATAGCTGAATATAGGATTCCTGTGAAATGTCAAAAAAGACGTTTTTACTAGGCCTCTATAACAAATAACATTATAATATAATGTAACATTATAAATAACTGGTCATTTAGCAGTCAATAAATATTTTTCGGGGGCTGCTTTTAATTTCGGCCATTTTGGGATAAAAAATAAAACCAAACCCAAATTTTGCGATTTGGCAAACATGAGGCAGCGTTTCAATCAAGGCAGGATAAAGCAACGCAAAAAGGAGACCATGGGAATAAACGGCAGTCAAAATGAATTCAGAAGTCTTGATAAAAGCTTAAGAATGCAAAAAATTATAGATGCGGCTGTGATCCTCTTTCATCACAAAGGTTACAGGTCCACCACTCTTGATGATGTGTCAAAAAAACTGGGGATCACCAAGGCTGCTTTGTATCATTATGTGAGCAGCAAAGAACATCTTTTGTCAATAATATATATTCAGGCCCTGGAAAATATTTTCAAGAATACTACAAAGATTTGTGACATGGATATTTTGCCCGATGAAAAGATGCGATTCCTTATCCAAAATCATATTAAGAATATTATTATTAATTCCATTTCCCTCCTTTCTGTTTTTTTCACGGAGGAAAATCAGCTTTCTGAAAAAGATTTCAACAAAATCAATAAAGAAAAAAAGAAATATGACAAACTCATTGAAAATACCATTGAACAGGGCATTTCCATGGGATTATTCAAAAAAACAGACCCAAAATTAACAACCTTTGGAATACTTGGAATGTGCAACTGGATCTATAAATGGTATAAACCTGAACATACCATTTATACAGCTGATGAAATTGCAGAAAATTTTATTAATCTTATTGAAACAGGCTATCTGAGCAATAATCAGCATGAACAAGAAACAACTTTATTGAAAAATAAAACATCCTGCCAAAAAGGTCTGTCAGGGGGAAAAAGGGAAACACTAAAAGCACTCAGGGACAACTGCCAGGTGCTGATTAATATAGTCGATGAATTAGAAAGTCCGTAAACTTAAAAACCACGAGGTTTACGATTTTTTTTGAAGCGTACTTTTTTGAAACGTACTTTTTTGAAGCGTGCTAAGATAAAAAAGAATAACCCCCCCTGCCATTATACAGGTTCCTGTAAAAAATGCATAATTCAGAGACGAAAAATCCATTATTATTCCTGCAATAAAAGCCCCTGCGAACATTCCAAGGCTGTGAGCCATTGTAATAAGCCCCATGACAGACCCCATGGCATTTGTAATATTCCCTTTTTTTATTGCCTCTGCCATAATCGCAGGGGTTGAAATCCCCCCACCCAGTCCAAAAATTATATTTCCCAAAATAAGATTATTAACATTATTTGCCTTGACAAAGAAAAAAAATCCTGTGGCTGCTAGCAATCCTCCGGTTACGATCATTAGCCTTTTATCTATCCTGTCGGCCATATAGCCCATGGGTATGTGGGCCACACCACTTACTGCGGTACCCAGCATCAGTAGAAAACCTATGGCTGAACTTGTAAGATTAAACTCCAGATCGGCCAGTAATGGAAGAAATCCCCAGGCAATACCTATGCATGAAGCATAGGAGAATCGATAAATAAATAGACCGGCCATCTGCCTGTCACGAAGCAGAACATTCCATGAACCTGGCACTTTTTCCCTTCGACAAATTTTTTTTTCGTTTTTTGCCGAAGGGAGCCAAAACAGGCTGACTAAAAAAGCTATTCCTGCCAGGGCGCCCATGCTGAGAAATGATGCATTGATGCTGAATCTATCATTAAGCAGACCACCAATTAACGGGCCCAGGCTCAGCCCCATAAAAGCTGATAAATTAAAACAGCCCATTACAAATCCTTCTTTTCCAGGTGGGGCAATATCACCTATGTATGCCTGGGAAACAGGCATGATCATGGCTGACCCCACCCCCTGCAAAAGCCGTATAATAATCAGATGGTTCACATTTTCAGCAGCCAAAAATGTTATAGAGATTATTGTGTAAACAAAAAGGCCTGTGACAATAAAAATCTTACGCCCTTTTTTATCTGACATCCTCCCAAAATATGGAAGAAAAATTGTTCTTGAAAGGGAAAAAGAGCCAAAAATCGCTGCTACGTAAAACCCGCTTGCTCCAAGATCATGGGCATATATGGGAAGGAGAGGAACCACTATTCCCACCCCTGTTACAGCTGCAAAAATAGAAAAAAAAAGGGCTATAAAAATTTTTTTATTTACTTTCAGCATAAAATTTTTCTTTAGGGGGGTTGAAATATCCGTGTTTAAGGTGTGGGAAATTTTTTTTAAGCCGCTTTAAGATATTTGCCATTCCAATGGGAGTCCCATGGTTTTCAATTTTATTCATTGTTTCACAATATCTAAAAGGGTCAAAGTTCAGATTTCTCCATTGAATAAGATTGATGGGATATTTTTTTAAAAAAAAATTCAGGGCTTCAAATTCTTCAGGGGTATCGGTAAATCCAGGAGAGTTCAAATAATTTATTGAAATGAATCTGTTTTTGTTTAAAGCTGTTTCAACACTCTTTAAAACATCTTCGAAAATATACCCTTTCGGCCTGAAATAGGCTTCATAAAATTTTTTTCTGACACTATTCAAGCTTATTCTAAGACTGTCCACACCAGCATCAAATAAATCTGACAAAATATCCGGGTTTGAGGCATTGGTGTTAATATTGATCGTGCCATTTTTTGTTTTGGACCGGATCATCAGGACAGCAGGCCTGACAACATGGGCAGCAAGAAGGGGATCACCCTCACAGCCCTGGCCAAAACTTACCACAGGCATTTTCACTCTTTTAATATGCTCCAAGGCAATTTCAGCTATCTCGTGGGGCTCAGGTGTAAAATCGATTCTATCCTGTGCCCTGGAAATTTTGGTGCTTTGCTGAGAAGAAAGACATCCCAGACACTGCGCGTTGCAGGCTTTTGATGTGGGAAGAGGGGCTTCATATCTAGCCAAAAAAAAATTTTTACCAGCGGGACAGCCATATTCCAGAGCACATTTTTCTAAATGTTTTCGCAGTCTGTTTTCAGGCATTTTTTTTTTCATTTGCGCAACCCCTGCAGCAACTTTTTCCTGGGGCATAAGCCTTAGATCCTGCCGTCTTTCCCTGGTTACACATATCGCTGCCGACCTGAAGCCCCCATTACTCCATCCCACGGCTCCGTAAGAAAAAATAGGTAGAGTTTCCGCATCTTTATTTTCTTTATATGCACTGACAAAAGTGACAACATAACCAGGAGAATTAAAAACCGCAACGGGAAATATGGTATTTCCGGTAATATAAGGATGACTATTTAAAATTTCAATTTTTTTTTTGAACATATTGTACAATACCGGTTTTCTATCCGGAAGAAGCATAAGCTCACTTCCATGGGGCATTTTCACAGTTGTATTCAGAGTAAGGGGAACAAGGTGTGTCCCGGCCATACCCACAGCTGCATATCCATTTAGATCAAATATCTCCCCATCTTCATTTGCCACAACCGCTGCCACCAATTTGTTATTTGCCAACCGATTCATTCTTTGCCACGCTCCTGACCGCTCTTAAAAATAAATTCACCTTCACCAATGAGTCTCAACTCCTGCCTGACCAAACTCTTTATATATCCTGTATCATTTCCAAGCCTGTCTATTTCACGATAAAGTAAAAGGTTCTGCTCTGCAAGGCCGTCATTTTTTTTTACTAATAAAGACCTTTTTTTTTCCAGACGCACAAGATCACGCAAACCGTTATTGCTAAAAATAATAAAGAATAGAGGTATAATAATAAGGAGGATTGCTGCTGCGGGAAAAAAAATTTTTTTCATACCCACCTGCCTTTCATTTTTGGAACATTTTTCAGCACCGGGCAACCACAAAGGGTTGGGCACCGGGCAACCACAAAGGGTTGGACACCGGGCAACCACAAAGGGTTGCCCCTACTTATGTTTTTTGAAATACCTTAATAAGGGACAAGAATTCATGGCTTTTAACAAAAAATGATAAAAAAGAATAAGTTACGCACCCTGCAATAATGCAGATAACAATCTTATATAAAAGACTGATTGTGGTCATATCCCCTGATAAATTCAAAGAGACTGTCATTCCCCAGACAACTCCCCCCATAACTGCAGAGCAGAGTATTGTCTTCCCTGTGGCCATGGCTATATTTTGCCATTCGAAATTTCCTAATTTTTTCCGCATAACTATTATTAAAAGAATCAGATTTATCGCAGAGGCAAGGGAGGTGGATAAGGCCAGTCCTCCATGACCAAGAAACTGCATTAAAATAACCCCCAGGATAATATTGGCAAAAATTGAAACGACCGCCATCATGGCAGGTGTGGCAGTATCCTGCAGCGCGTAAAATGTTGAAACAACAATTCGTACAGCAGCAAATGCCCATAACCCGACAGTATAATATAAAAGTGCACAGGCAGTCAACTGCACAGCATCAGCATTAAAGGCACCCCTCTTGAAAAGAAGGGCTACAATAGGTTCCCGCAAGAGAATAAGCCCCACCATTGAAGGGATTGTAATAAAAAGGACAAGGTTCAATGCATAAGCAAAGGTCTTTTTTAATCCCTCCAGGTCTTCCGCAGCTGCCTGCCTTGACAGACTTGGGAGAACAGCGGTTGCTGTTGCTATACCAAAAATACCCAAAGGGAATTGAACCAGACGATCTGCATAATAAAGATAAGATATACTCCCTTCCGGAAGGAGAGATGCCAGAAGAGTCCCCACAAGAATATTGATCTGGTAAACAGCAGCACCAAATATGGTGGGAATCATCAGCACACCGACTTTTTTTATGCCGGGGTGATACCATTCAACCTTCTTCCAGAAATAAAAACCCTTTTTAACAAGAAAAGGGACCTGAAGACCAAGCTGCAACGCCCCTCCGGCTAAAACACCCAGAGCAAGACCCGTTACAGGATCAGACAGGTGCGGAGAAATAATAAATACCGAAGCTATCATGGCTATATTCAAAAAAACCGGAGCAAGGGCAGGGGCTAAAAAATGATCCATAACATTTAAAACCCCCATGAAAAGGGCGGTAAGCCCTATAAAAAAAATATATGGGAACATGATTCTGGTTAATAGAACAGTTAATGCAAATTTTTGCGATGACCCTGTAAATCCGGGAGCGATCAAGCTGACAATCAAGGGCGCAAGCAGTATTCCGGTGAGAGATACTATAGCCAGTACTATTGAAAGAAGCCATGCAAAAGACCCGGCCATGCGAAAGGCTTCGGCCTTTCCACTCTTTTTATAATATTCCGTAAATATGGGAATAAACGCTATACTCAGGGACCCTTCTGCAAAAAGTCTCCGTAAAAGATTCGGGATTCTGAAAGCAACAAAAAAGGCATCGGCAAAAAGGCCGGCTCCAAAAAACCAGGCAATTACCACATCTCGTAAAAATCCGAAAATACGACTTAAAACAGTTGCTGCACCAACCACACCGGCAGCCTTTGCCACACGTCTGTTTTCTGAAGGTTTTGAGTTTGAAATTTTTTTACCCCGATGAACATCCATAGTAAATTCAATGTAAAATTTTTAGCAACCATTCAGTATCACTGATTTAAGAGACGCAGCAGGGATGATCTGATTATACCTGTTACCGTACAGATTAGCCGAATAATTACAATTTTTATAATACTTATCACTTCGAAAAGTCTTCAACAAGAAATTACTATTCCAGCCGTAAAAAGTTCAAATTTGTCCCACAAAGGCTTTACAAATATCATAACCCATGCCATATTTAAAAGGATCAATTTCGATACTGTTACTTTTATTTTAATGGGGCCAGTGCCCTGTCTTTTTTTAAAAAAGACAGGGCACACGATTTTTCATTATTCATTTTTTAATTTATAAAAGGAGTTGAGAATGGATTTTAAACTGCATTTGGAAAAAGCCTGGAGATTAATGTTGGAGAACATTCTTTCTTTAATTTTTATGACCCTGGTAATGCTAGTTGTAAGTTTTTGTACCCTCGGGATACTCGGCCCCGTTACCATGGCAGGATACATGGAATCGATTCTTTTACTGGTAAGAGATGGGCGTGAACCAAAAATCCAGGATCTGTTTTCGCAGATGCATCTTTTTTTCCCTTTGCTCGGTTTTGGAATAATTGTTTTTATTCTGGTTATGATCGGATTTTTACTCCTTATTCTGCCTGGGATTATTATAGCATTATTCATATCATTTACCTGCCTTTATATGATACCTCTCATGGTTGATAAAAAAATGGGATTAATCGATGCATGTAAAAAAAGCGGCTCCATGACGTTAAAAGGGGAATTACTTGAGCAGATTATAGTCTTTATACTATATGCCGCTGCCTTGGCCCTGGGAAGTTCAATCTTCATAGGTATTCTTGTTACACAACCCTTTGCAACAATATTTCTCCTTTCAGCATATGATGAACAAACAGATTCAGCAGCTTTGATTGAAATCGGAGAAAACCAAAGCTAATAATTTAAAATGGTAATATATGGTTATGATTTTTAACTTTAGGGTTCGTTCAACTTATAAAATTTTCGTTCCTTAACTTGTTAAAATAATTGTAACTATTCAGCCAATATGTACGGCGGCAGGTATAATCTGATTAAATCTGCCGCGTATCTTAAATCAGCAACGCTGAATAATTACAAATCATTAAATTTTTCAACGAACTATTAAATACAAAATCAGAGTTGTTTAATGAGTAAACTGATCACAGATGTTAACGAGCTGTTTGAGATTGTTCGGCAGATATATGGCAACCTCCCCTTTAACCTGTTCATGGGGTTAAAAGTATCCCATCTTAAAGCAAACGAGGCAGGATTTGAGTTTTCCATGAAAAAAGAATTAAGCGGCAACCTGGTCTACGGTTTTCTGCATGGAGGCGTTATTTCAGCAGTCCTGGATGCCACCGGAGGTATGACAGCATCGGCTTCCGCCGTGGAAAGGATGCAGGGTTTTTCTTCGAATGAAATAAAAAACCGTATTGCTCAAATCGGAACCATAGATATACGGATAGATTATCTAAGACCAGGCCAGGGGACCCGTTTTTTCTCCACGGGTACTATTATGCGGGCCGGAAAAAAAGTTGCAGTTACCAGAATGGAACTTAAAAATCAGGAGAATCTACTTATTGCCGTTGGAACAGGAACATATATCGTGGGCTAATCCAGTCCACGTTCCCCCAGGTTGCCATATCTGTGATAATCCACAGATACACTCTGCTCTTTGTAATAACGCAAAAGTTCTATGCGTCCCTCCATCATAACCCTTTCAGATGAAATATATAATCCAGACCTGGCTGCGGCTTCATCAACTTTAAAAGGAACACGGTCAGGTGCTGCATAGCGGATTCTATCCAGATCAGGGAGCATATTAATGACTTCCTTGTCAGTCTGCATAATTACTTCTGTTTTCCCAATAAATCTTCCACCGTCCCTTCCAAGGAGAAATTTTGTAACCCTGTTCCTGATATCAAAAGGGATGCTGATCTGAAATATAGACCCGGATATTTCTGCTGCTGCTATCCTGCCAAGCACATCAAAAAGCGTGTCCTTTTCATGGAGGCGCACAAGAACCCTCTTCATGGGGAGATAACGAAGAATATTGTCCTGCCCGCGGAGATGAAAGTAGTCTTTTTCAAGAAAAAATTCCTGTTCTCCATTATAAATATAGCTTTTAATTGCTTTGACTGTTTTTTTTATCTCTGCATTAAATTCCGAAAACATATTACCGGACAATTTCACTTCCCATTCCCCTGCAATGCGTAATAACCGGCATTCCTTTTTAATGGCCCCCACATAGGGATAACCTGTTTCTTTGTAATTCATAAACTGGCTCACATAGTTGGGGCCCCCTGCCTTAGTACCGGCACCCATGGCCGATTTCCCCATCCCCCCGAAGGGTTGACGCAGCACAACAGCACCAGTTGTCCCCCTGTTTATGTATAAATTTCCAGCAAAAATTTTCTTTTTCCAGATATCCTGTTCCCGTTTGTCCAGACTTTCAATGGCTGAAGTCAATCCAAAACCGGTTTGATTTACCAGTTTTATGGCATGATAAAGATTTTCTCCCTTCATAACACCTATAACCGGTCCAAAAAATTCATTCATATGGGTGAAGCTTCCAGGAGTAACACCCCACTTTATTCCCGGTGTAAGAATGCGTTGATTTCCATTGAAAAATTTTGGTTTTAAAGCCCAGGTTTCTCCGGGTTCAAGGTTATCAATTCCCCTTTTCAATGCCCCCCCCGGGATATGGGTCAATGGCCCCATTCTGTTTTTAAAATCCCAGGGAGATCCTGTGGCATAACTTTTTGCTCCGTCTACAAGGCGTTTTTTAAAATCCTTATCTGCATATACTTCTTTATCCAGAATAACCAAAGATGTTGCCGAACATTTCTGCCCTGAATTGCTAAAAGCCGAGTGGAGAATATTTTTTATGGCCTGATCCCTGTCTGACATGGATGTTACTATGGTAGCATTTTTACCGCCGGTCTCCCCGCAAAGAAAAAGATCAGGTCTCTGTTTTAAAATACCCATGCCTGTATCGGTGCTCCCTGTAAAAATAACAAAATCGACATCAGGATGTTTTGCAAGTTTGCTTCCTGTTTCTTCTCCTGTGCAGGGGAGGAACTGAAGAGTATTTTTTGAGACTCCTGCTTCCCAAAAAGCCTTGCATAAATACCATGCCACCAAAACAGCATCCGATGCGGGTTTAAATATAACCGTGTTTCCCGCTGCAAGGGATGCGGCAATGCCTCCGCAGGGAATGGCTATGGGAAAATTCCAGGGAGAAATCACCAGCCCCACCCCTTTGGCCTCACACTTTATATTTTGCAGACTTTCAAAAATATTAACGGAAAACGGATAAAATTCGGCAAAGTCAACAGCCTCTGATACTTCAACATCCGATTCCGTAAAAATTTTACCTGTGGTGGCGGCTGCGGCTCCAATGAAATCCCCCCTTAACAGACGCAGGTTTGCAGCGGTTCTGGAAAGAATTTTATGGCGCTCATTAAAACTCTTTTTTCTCCAGCTGTCAGGATCTGCTCTGGCAGCAAAGAGAGCATCTCTTATGTCTTCATCCCGGGCAAGGGAGCAAGAGGCTGTAAAAACAACTTCATCCTCTCTTGAAAAATAATCAAAAAGATCCTTTGTTTTTCTATTTTCAAATATTTCTTTACCTGCAATAACAAGTGGTATAAGCTCCGGCCCGGTTCCATCTTCTTTTTTCCATTTTTTTCTAATTTCATCTGCCCACACCCTGTTTTCCTGGATGGAAAAATCTGTATCAGGCTCATTAATAAAATCATTTTCAAAAAAAGTCCCTTTCTCGACAAAAGACTCTTTACCCCTGTTTTGTGTACGGAAGCTATACTCTCTGGTACTCTCCATGAGTTTTACAGAATCTACGAATTGATTTTTTAGAAAATTCCAGGCCGTTGAAGCCGGTGTAAGATCAGACGCATAAGAAAGAAAATTTTCTTTACCGGTGTTTTCATCCAGTCTTCGTACAAGATAGGCAACAGCATTTATAAACTGTTTTTTTCCAGCCACAGGGGTGTAAAGTAAAACATCATGAACGGTTTTGGCAATTGCCCTGCGAACATGGTCAGCCATCCCTTCCAGCATTTCAAAAGTAACACTTTTTTCAACTTTGTTTTCCAGGGCAAGGCTGTATGCATAAGCCAGATCAAAAAGGTTGTGTGAAGCAATGCCCAGATTAACAGCCTCTATATTTTCAGGGTTCATCCCAAAAAAAACCATCCGCTTGTAATTGGCATCCACAGCCGGTTTATTGTCAAAAATGGCCAGGGGCCAGTTACGCAGCGATGATTCAAACAGCTCCATTTCCATGTTCGCACCTTTTACGAGACGAATTTTAATGGGGCTTCCTCCGCTTTTAACCCTTTTTTTTGCCCAGTATGTAAGTTCCTGCTGAATTTTATATGACTCGGGAAGATAAGATTGAAGCACAATGCAACCCGGATATTCCTTAAATTCATCCTGATTCAAAACCCTTATAAAAAGCTCAAGGGTAATATAAAGGTCTTTATATTCTTCCATATCCAGATTTACCGACTTTAGGACTTTACTATTATCTTTTCTAAAGAACAGATTATTCATGGCTGCTTTATAAAGTTTACTGAGCCTTTGCTGCAAAACATTTATCGTATCTTCATGGGCAATGGGCTGGATTTGGGAATAGATGGTGGAAATTTTTATGGAAATCGATTCCATCGCAGGATTTTCAAGATCTGCCAAATATATATTAAGGCGGTTTATAGCTTCATCTTCTCCCAGAACAGCTTCGCCAAGGTGGTTCAGGTTTACCCTTAAATCCTGAAATTTCATTTTTTGCAAATGTCCAAGAAGATATTCTGCCTCCCCGAACTGAACCCACCTTCCACACCTTTTGCGGATATTATCAATAAAAAGAGGGACGGACAGGGCTGGGACATACCTTCCAAAACTTAAAAAAAGGCGGAAAAGTATTTTTTCAAAATTTGTCAAAAAAAACGGGAGAGAATATTTTTTTATAAGGTAATTAATCTGGTCTGCAGTGCGGTGTTTATTTGAGGATCGAAAACCCTGATCAATCATTTTTGACAGGATTATTTTATCCAGGGGATTGGATAAAAGGCGGGCCATCTGATTTAATACTGCAATATCCCCGGATGTACGTAATTCATTCGCTTTTTTTTGCCAAAACTCAGCAAGAAAAATTGTATCTTCAACGATTTTGTTGCCATGATTTGAATCCACGTAAACCCCCTTTTCTTTAAAAAGTTTTAGGGCTTAGTTTTAAATTCTGCAATGGCCTGCATTTCCGACTCCGCAGCTTATTCATATCAATATCAAGGTCAACCTTACCTTTAAATTTCTTAAGCCCGGAAATTCTGTTTTTCCGGATTAACTCTTCAAGTGCAATAATTATTACCCTTGTTTTAGTTTCGATATTAGCAGCTTTCATTGCTTCAAGCAGTAACTCTTCAGGTAAATCTAATGTAGTTCTCATACTGACACCTCCATATGCATAAATATAATATTATGCGCCATATACGATGTCAAATCGTTTTAAAACGATGCTGAGTTCACAGACTGCCGACAATGCACAGATCACGGCCTTACCAAAAAAACAAGATTTATGCGGAAAACAGCATTTTTAAAAAATGCACCACAGACTGGCGACGATTACAGTATAAATAGTTAAAGCAATAAACAGGATTTTGGCCCATATACAAGGCGCATTAAAGGCTGCATACTATACATTCGGCCTTTGATGCAACGAAGTAGATGGGGCAAAAGACAAGCTATT
>CAZNFB010000036.1:0-15320 GCA_964572105.1 uncultured Desulfobacteraceae bacterium | reverse complement strand
TTTAATAATAATAAAAAATAGAGAGTCTATTTTCGAGCTCCGCTCTGGAACTTAAAATTTAACCCCTTGACGTTTAAAAAAAATAATGATATAGGTATCTGACTTAAATAGATGTTTTATATATTTTGTCCTCAAAGCCAGCCTGCTGGGAAAAGCAATTTTAAAAGAATATGGTTTGTAAAAATGCAAAGGCACCGAAAAAAATTAATAAGCTTTAAACCTGCCGGAAGTATTTACGAGAACCTGACAATCATAATGCAGCTCGGCCTTACCATGGCTGGCTGCATTGTTTTTTGTTTGTTTATTGGATTGTATATGGACAAATGGCTTAAAACAAGGGGCATTTTTACAACAATATTTATTATACTCGGAATAATAGGCGGCGCAAACACAGTCTACAGACAGATTCTCGATATAACTGACGACGAACCGAAAAAAGAGGATCCGCCAGGAAAATAGCAAATGATGGGACCAGTCAGAAAAACTCAAAAAAAATATTGCTCTATTGTCCTGTTTTTGGCCATCATAATCGCCGCCTGTTTTATTATTACAGGTTATAAGCCCGTCGGCAAAGGTCTTATCACGGGAACACTGGCCAGCATACTAAACTTTGTATTGATGGGAGAAACCATCCCATTAAGGCTTGGACATGCCAGGAGAAAAACTTTTATAATCTCTCTTGGTTCCGTATATTTTAGATATATTATCATGGGAATTCCAATTTTTTTTGCCATTAAAATGGCTGAAATCAGTTTAATAGCTACTGTTATCGGCATTTTTTCAGTTCAAATATTAATTTTATCCGAACATCTGGCAAAGATAATATTATCAACCAGGAAAAAAACAGGTTTTATAAAAAAATGAATGAACTTGGTAAATTACATCAATTAATAATTCCTTTTTTAGGCCATGACATGACATTTAATATTGAACCGATCATTATGTCATGGATAGTTTTTACTGCCATTTTAGTATTCGGTTATCTTGCCGTTAAAAAAAAGGGTATTATTCCAGGGAAACTACAGGTTATAGGAGAATTATTTGTAGACCAATTGTCTAATCTCGCCGTGGATTCCCTTGGTGAAGAGATCGGGAAAAAATATGCCCCTCTTACCTGCGCCCTCTTTATGTTTTTAATGCTCTCAAACTGGCTCGGAATAATACCCCACCTTGAAGAACCCACAAAAGATCTAAACACACCCTTAGCCCTTGGAATTATGGGATTTTGCATTGCTCATTACATGGGAATAAAGGTCAAGGGATTCAAACAGTATATAAGCGCATACTTTGAACCTATTTTTTTTATGATGCCATTAAATTTAATCGGCGAGATAGCAAAGGTAATTTCAATTTCCTTCCGTTTGTTCGGAAACATTATGGGCGGATCAATTATAATACTCGTGGTTTCCTATCTTACTTACAGTATTATTTTACCCCCTTTTCTTAACGCTTTTTTCGGAATTTTTGTTGGTACAATTCAGGCATTTGTTTTTACAATGCTAACCATCGTATACATTTCCGTACAGGTACAATAGACTATGGTTTATGATATAGAAATTTGGGCAAAGGTAGCAGCTTTTACAGGAGCTGGACTTGCCATGGGCTTAGGCGCAACAGGGGTTGCTGTGGGTGAGGGATATACAGCCGGCAAGGCAAACGAAGGAATTGCCCGGAACCCGAAAATGGCCGGTGATATTTTTAAAAGCATGCTGGTGGGTCAGGCAGTGGCTGAATCAGCGGCAATTTTTGCACTGGTTGTCGCCATGATACTACTCTTTTCCAATTTTACAGCAGACTCTTTTATAACAGTAATAGTTCTTTTTTCTTCGGGAATGTGCATCGGCTTTGGAGCCATAGGATCCGGAATAGGCTCTGGATTTCCCGCAGGAGAAGCATGCCTTGGCATGGCCAGGCAGCCTGAAGCAAGTACAAGCCTGGTTACCAATATGCTGATAGGATCAGCAGTCTGCCAGACTCCATCCATATTTGCCCTTATGACATCTTTTGCTCTGCTTTTTTCAAATTTTTCCCAAAGCCCTGTATCACCAACCTGGGCTGCTGTTCTGGGTGCAGGACTTGCGTCAGGAATCGGGGCCATCGGCTCAGGCGTAGGTGGAGGGCTTGTTGCCGGAGCAAGCTGTGAAGGGGTTGCAAGAACACCCTCAACAGTTTCACTTTTAACCAAATCCATGCTGCTTGGTCAGGCTGTTACACAGACCACAGCCATATACGGCCTGCTGGTCGGTTTTATACTTTTATTTAAAACCTTTCCTGCATCAGATTCAATTGTTCCAGCCATGGCTCTTTTGGCTGCCGGCTTATGCATGGGAATCGGAGCGATCGGTCCGGGAATTGGAGAAGGGAGCACCGCAGGAAGCGCAGTAAAATGGATTGCAAGAAACGAAGATTCTTCAGGAGTCATATTAAGGATGATGCTTGTTGGCCAGGCTGTTGCCGAATCAACAGGGATATATGCCCTTGTTGTATCATTGGTTTTAATTTTTGTCGTATAGACTTTAAGGTAAAGATTTTGAATGCGTTATCGGTCGTTGGAGTATTATAATACGCCTTCCTCCCTCTCGCCTTCCCAAAACCATTATCTTAAAATCATCAAGAAGTTGTACAAATTGTGTAGTAATTTTGCATTTTCTTTGATCTCAACTAAAAATTCTATTTTTCCTTGGGACATTGTTTGATTTTCAGTAAAAAATCGGTTTTTCATACGATTATATATTTAATTTGAATAAAATTACAGGAGGAAAATAATGGCAATAGAAGGTATCGAAATAATAAAAGCTGCGTCATATTTAGGAGCTGGTATTGCTATGGGTCTTGGTGCAATTGGTCCTGGTGTTGGAGAAGGAATGGCAGCAGCAAAAGCATGCGAGGCAATAGGAAAAAACCCTGAAGAAGCAGGACTTTTAACAAGAACAATGCTTGTTGGCCAGGCTGTAACTGAATCAACAGGAATATATGCCCTTGTTGTTGCATTGCTTCTTTTGTTTGTTGTTTAACATTGGTAGATTTTGACATTTTTAATCTACGCACAAAGGAATGTTATTTATGCAAATTATCAGTAATGTTGCCCTTATCACTATTAATGAAACTCTGGTTATTCAGCTAATTTCATTTCTGGTTTTTATTTTTCTCTTGAATCGCTTAATGTTTCGCCCTTTAAAGGCTCAAATGGAACAAAGAGATAAGCACATTGAAACTATCAAAGAGAAAACAAAGGAGAACAAAAAAAAGCTTCAGGGGCTGATAAAACTTATCTATGATCAGGAAGCAACAGCAAGAAAAGAAGCCTTTGAAGTAAATGAACAACTAAAGGAGACCGGCACTTTTCAGGCTGCGGAGATCATGGAAATTTCAAAAGCCAAGATTCTTGCCTTTAAAGAAAAAGTAGAAGCAGATGTTAATTCCCAAATATCCAATGCAAGAAAAAGCATTGAAAAAGAGGCGGCAATACTTGCTCTGGACATAATGGAAAAAGCATTGAGCCGGAGGCTTGAACTGTGAAAAGATTACATATTCTATCAATACCCTGCTTAATTTTTCTTATTCTTTTTTTACATTTTTCATCTACATGTTCATTAGCAGCTGAAGCAAAAAGCGATTGGAGACCTGTTTATGACACTGTTTTAATGTGGATAAATTTTGGAATTATTCTCTTTCTGACAATTAAATTCGGCAAAGCTCCTTTATTAAATTTTCTTAAAGGCTGTACAGATGATATTTCATCGGAAATAGATCTGCTGGAAAAAGAAAAAACAAAAACATCCGCAGACATTGACGAAACCAATGAAAAAATAGAAAAAAGTAACTTGCGCCTTGCTGAAATAAAAGAAAAAATCATCGTAAATGGAGAAAAAACAAAGCTCAAAATACTAAAAGATGCTGAAAATCAAAGCATGCTGATGCTAAAGGCCGCACAACAAAAAAGTAATAATTATATTACACAGGCAAAAAATAATTTTCGCTCCGAGTTGATTGATACAGCCTTTGGTATGGCCATTGCCAAGCTTCCTGAAAAAATTACAAAACAGGATAATGACAACATATTAAAAAATTATATCAACAATATCTCAGAAAAAGTATAGAATCAGCAGGTCAGGTCTTACATTCTGCTATGGATTTCCACATAAATAATTTCACTCCCTTATCAGTCATTGGCGTATTATATAATACGCCTGCCTCATACCTCTGGCCTTGTGCCAGGTTTCAAAACAGGGTAATTATCTGACAATCCATGGAACATCCACCATCTGGACATGCTTTTTTAGGGCTTTTCAGAAAATTAATTTTTTAGGCGGCAGGAGACATTGCTAAAATGGATCCCCAACAATAAGGAACGAAAATTTTATAAGTTGAACGAAATAGCTTGTTTCATCTCCGTTCCTGACCTGCTCAAAATAATTTTCTAAAAAGCCCATACCTCCTGCAGGGAATACCATGAAATATTTTTTATGTATCTTGGGTATAGTACTTATTTTAGAAGGTTTGCCATACTTCATATATCCAGCAAAAATGAAAACCTGGCTTAAAAAATTTTGTGAAATGCCCAACGCAACTTTACAAAAAACCGGCTTTTTTCTTTTAGTGGCAGGATTAGTAATGCTCTGCTTCGGAACAATGTAAAATGAACTCCATAGATAATTACGACTATGATCTCCCCGGTGAACTCATAGCACAGGAACCGGTCGGACAAAGGGATTCCTCAAGCCTTCTTTTCCTCAATCGAGAAACAGGGGATACAAACCATCATAAATTTAATCATATTGTTGAATTACTTCTCCCATCTGACATTCTCGTCGTAAACAATACCAAAGTTATTCCAGGAAGACTCCACGGGACCAAAGATACAGGGGGCAAAGTTGAACTCCTTATCCTTGATTATTCCACCCCTCCCTCCAAAAATAAGACCGACCCGACTTATACATGCCTGGTAAAATCATCTAAACGCTCAAAAACAGGAGCCACCCTCTATTTTAAAAAGGGGGTCACAGGAAAAATCATAAACTGCAATAAAGAACTGTATACAGTTAAATTTTCCTCCCCGGAAAATTTTGATACAATTCTTTACCAGATTGGTGAAACAGCACTCCCCCCCTATGTAAAAAGGGGTGGGGGGAAGGTGATTGCTGATGACGAAAAATCATACCAGACTGTCTATGCATCCTCCCGCGGAGCCATTGCAGCCCCCACAGCAGGACTCCACTTTACTGAGTCTCTCCTCAATAGAATAAAGAGAAAAGGAATACAAATAGTAGAAATCACACTTCATGTGGGATACGGGACATTCATCCCTGTACGGGTCAGGGATATAAGGGAGCATAAAATGCATTCTGAAAGGTATCAGGTTTCAGATTTTGCAGCAGAAACAATCAATACAGCAAAAACAAAAGGGAATCGTGTTATCACCGTAGGGACCACATCTCTTCGTACTTTGGAATACCTCTCAAAAGATAATCCTTTTATTCCTGCTGGAAAGGGAACCAACGATCTTTTTATCTATCCCGGGTACAAATTTCAAATGGTGGATGGGATTATAACAAATTTTCATCTTCCAAAGTCGACACTTTTAATGCTTGTATCTGCATTTGCCGGACGAAAAAATATTTTACAGGCCTATGAAACCGCAATTAAGCATAGATACAGATTTTACAGCTACGGAGATGCCATGTTTATTGTTTAGGAACGAAAATTTTTATCCTGATCAGTTACAAAAGATTATTAATGGGGTTTTTGCAATGTTCAATTTTAAAGTAGAATCAACAACATCCGGCAGAGCAAGGAGCGGGGTCATTGAAACCCTCCATGGAACAATAGAGACACCTGTATTTATGCCGGTGGGGACCCTGGGGAGCGTCAAATCCATCACCCCTGAAGAACTGACCTGCGCGGGGGCCCAGATAATTCTCGGTAATACCTATCACCTGTATCTCCGTCCCGGCTGTGATATAATCGAGCTCTTTTCAGGCCTTCATAAATTTATGCACTGGAACGGCCCCATACTCACAGACAGCGGCGGGTTTCAAATTTTTTCACTGGCAAAACTTAACAAAATTTCCGAGCAGGGCATTATTTTTCAATCCCATATTGATGGTTCAAAGCATGATCTCACCCCTGAAAAAGCTGTGGAGATTCAGATATCTCTTGATTCCGATATTTTAATGTGCCTTGATCACTGCATCAAGTACCCTGCCACAGAAAAAGAAGTTACAGAAGCAATGGAGTTAACCTCCAGGTGGGCGCAAAGATGCAAAACCATGTGGGCGGAAAAAACTGAAATGAAGAATGCGTTATTCGGAATTGTTCAGGGAGGGATGTATACTGATCTGCGTGCTGAATCTGTTGAAAGTATTGTTGAAATCGATTTTCCGGGATATGCTCTGGGGGGACTAAGCGTGGGGGAACCAAAGGAACAGATGTTCGAAATTGCTGATTTTACCCTGCCCCTGCTTCCTGATTCAAAACCCAAATATATAATGGGGGTCGGGACCCCTGAAGATCTTGTGGAGCTTGTGGGGATGGGAGCTGATATGTTCGATTGCGTTATGCCCACAAGAAATGCCAGAAACGGACAACTCTTTACAGATTTTGGAAAAATCAATATAGTTAACGCACGTTTTAAGGATGACACAAACCCCGTTGAAGCGGAATGCTCATGTTATACATGTAAAAATTACTCAAGAGCATACTTAAGACATCTGTTTTTGTCAAAAGAACTCCTTTCCTATCGTCTTAATACCATCCATAATATTCATTACTACCTGAGCCTGATGAAAACCATGAGAACTGCAATTGAAAAGAATGAATTCAACACCTTTAAAAGAAAATTTTATGAAAAAAGGGCCACTGTATAAACCTGCCGGGATTTATATTCATATCCCTTTTTGTATGAGCAAATGTTCTTATTGTGATTTTTTTTCCATAACCGACCTGTCATTTGAAAAAGAATTTCTCAGCGCATTAAGCCGGGAGATTATTCTATCGCCGGGCAAACACCTGAAATTCGACTCACTCTACATAGGAGGCGGAACCCCTTCCATTTTACCTGCAGAGGCAATTTCCAGAATCATAGACAATACTGCCGCAGCATTTAATCTCGATTCCAGTACTGAAATAACCGTGGAGGCAAACCCGGCAACCTTAAACAGAGAGAATCTTAAAGAGTTTAAGCGGGCGGGAATAAACCGCTTAACCATAGGTATCCAGTCCTTTGATTGCAAAAATCTGAAATTTTTGGGAAGACTCCATTCAGGAAAGGAAGGTGCATATGCAGTTGAGCTTGCCCAGGAATGCGGCTTTGAAAATATAAATATCGATCTTATTTATGGAATCCCCGGACAAACGAAAAAAATGTGGATCAAGGATCTGCAACAGGGGATCAACCTGGGACCCACTCATTTATCCTGCTACATGCTCACATTTGAGACCGGCACAAAAATGGAAAAACAACTCCAAAAAAAAATCTTCCGGCCCATGCCGGAATCGAAAATCTGCAATTTAATAAACAGAACAACATCTTTTGCGGCCTCAAAAGGGTATATGCGCTATGAAATATCAAATTATGCCCTTAATGATAATCGATCAGATTACAGATCAAGGCATAATAAAAAATACTGGTCATCGGCTCCATACATCGGCCTTGGCCCGTCTGCCCATTCATTTATCGAACCTGTCCGCTATAAAAACATATCCAGCGTAAAAGAGTATATCAAAAGTCTCAAAAAAGGAGACCTCCCTGTAAAAGAAAAAGAGCTGTTAACCAAAAAGCAGAGAATGACCGAAGAAATTTTACTCGGGCTCAGGAAAACAGATGGGTTTAATCTGGTCAATTTTAATCAGAAATTCAAGACAGATTTTTCAAAAAAATTCCAGGAGCCCATAAAAAACCTGGAAAAACTGAATTTTATACAAACAAATAAAAACAGATGCAAACTCACAGAGCAAGGGCTATTATACCACAACAGCATTGCTGCTATGTTGACAGAGTTCGAATAATAACACCCAGATAAAATCGGGCATGACTTATGGAAGCAGCCATATTTGCACGGTGATTGGCAAGAACACCAGCAAAGTCACTATCTGTAATTACCCATGGGTCAAGCTCTGAAGCCATACGACACATTAAAATAGCATGGTGGAGTCCGTCTAAAGAGTTGCGTGAATACAAAATTCCATAAAAATCCTTTTCAACCGCCTCAAGAATTATCAGCAACGCACTTGCCACACCTTTGGCATAAAAAAAGTAATCATCTGATTTAAAAAAACTTACTTCAGAACCATCATCTTCTTTTTGCTTGACCAGATTCTCGTCACAGCTTCCAAGAAGATTCTGATAGGTCTTAAGAAGGGGTAAAAGGTTATCTGTCCTGTTATAAAAAGAAGCTTCACCTTTTTTTAATTTTTCCATATAGAGCGCAAACTCCTCAAGGCCGGCACGATACTTTGATTCAGGAGCAGGGAACCAATAACGTTCCGGTTTCACCATAAACCAGTTCATGGCCCGCTCAAGATTCTCGTCAAAAGAGACGCTTGCTCCTGTCCGTGATATTCTCTCTGCAAGAACAACTGCGGTTCTCCTTGTAACTTCAAGGACCCCCAACTGAAAATGATTAATATTATCCGTAAAGTCTAAAATATCATTGGGCCGCCAGCCCCAGAACCTTTGATCCAGCTCATAGGCTAAAGGACGTATAACAGCAGCTACAAATTCAATTCCGGTAACATTACTTCCCCGACTGGGAACCCCATACAGATCGCCCCCTGCTGGTACAGCAAGATGCTCAGGTACTCTTTCCGGCGGGGCAGCAGGATGTTCAAAAACTTTTTCAGGTGGAGCAACAGAGTGTTCAAAAACTTTTTCAGGTAGCGTAACAGAGTGTTCAGCAACTTTTTCAGACTCGGCAGGATGTGGTACCGGATGGAGATCAATATCATCAGTTTTCATCTGCAAAATATCTGCAGGTTCTCCATCTGTATGGGAATCCGGAGCATCAACAGACTCTGCAGCCGGTTTCATGGGCACCCCTGCATATTCTGTTTTCTCAAAAAAACCTGTTGCAGCACCTATTATCCATAATATCGATACAACCAGAATTACTCCGATTATAATACGCTTTACAGCAAAACTTTTAAATCCTTCCATGCTATTACTCCAGGTTTTTCACTAAAGATTAGGAACGTCGCAATTTACGAATATCACCGATACGTATGGTCACATTTTCAGAATCAAAATACTCAATTAAGGGGATAAGATATTTTCGGGACACCCCGGCCAGGATCTTAAACTGCGGAGTCGTAATTTCATTATTCTGCTTAAGAAAATCCACCAGCCTTTTTCTTAAATCATCCACAGATTTTGCGAAAAAATACAAATCTTCCTTAACTTTTACAATATGCCCCTGTTCCAGAATAACCATCAATATATCCTGTCCCACTTTATGATCTATATTTAACGTTTTTACAACATCCTTAAAATAAGGCGGGGTAAGGGAAGCATTCCCATAAGATGCAAGAATTTTTTCCCTTAACTCAGTCTGATCAACTCCAAGGGAAACAGTATGGGATGGGAGGCGAACCAACTCTTCTTCGGATATTATCTGATTCTCCTTTACCATCCTGGCAACCAGAAAATTGAAAAACCTGGGCTCAAGTATAAATTGGAACTTGGATTTAAGCTCCTCTTTCGGCATACCATTTTTTAAAGGATGAGCTTCATGATACTCAGTTAAAACAGCATATGTTTCCTTTTTTAACTTTTCAAGGCTGTTATTATGCAGATAAATTCTATTTTCCCTGTCAGCACATAGAACAATCCTTTTTGACATAAACCCTGACAAAATGTTATCCAAAACTTTTTCACTCACATTTCCCATAATCTTGAGGTCAGAAAAGGAAACACCCTTAAAACCTGCAGCATCTATAAAATGACAAATGATTTCATCATCAGAGGAATCAACAATAGAGTCGAGCATCTTCAAAACTTCGGGCTTATGCCGCTTATGCTTTTCAGGGATGGGGTTTAAAACATACCCCCCTCCTATGGTACGCACTGGCGAATAACTTCGTATAACAAACCTGTCAGCACTTACAAGAACAACCGGAGTATCAAGTCTTATCTGTGCCATGGCCTCCTTACCCGGAGAAAGCTCATCCTGATCAAGGAGCAAAATAATACCCATAATCTCGCTGGTTCCCGCATGAAATCTAATACGAGTACGATTTTTAAAAGATTTCCTGTTACTCGAAAGATATTGAAATGAGACATCCAACATATAACTCAATTTTAAAGAACCATCCATTGAGAGAATATCGCCACGATTTATAAAAGCCTTTTCAAGCCCCTGAAAGTTTATTGCCGTACGCATCCCTGCCACTGCTGTCTGGACATTCTCGTCATGTACCTGTAACCCCCTGACTTTGGAAGTCACTAAAGAGGGATATATCATTATGGTATCGCCCACACTTACAGAGCCTGTAATAAGTGTTCCTGTAATAACTGTACCAAAGCCCTTAATCGTAAAAACCCTGTCCACAGGGAGCCTGAAAATTCCCGAAGCAGCATGGGACGGTATATCAGCGCTTAAATTTTGAAGGGTCTGAATAAATTCCGGGATACCTTCCCCGGAAGTAGAGGAGAGAGGAACAATGGGCATACCTTCTAAAAAAGTTTCCTTTGTAAAATCAGCCACATCCTCTTTCACCAGTTCAAGCCATTCTTCATCAACAAGATCAATCTTTGTCAGGGCCACAAATCCATGCTGAATACCCAAAAGAGTACATATTTCCATATGCTCCCTTGTCTGCGGCATTACCCCCTCATCTGCGGCAATTATCAAAACCACAATATCGATTCCAGTAGCGCCGGCAACCATATTTTTTACAAATTTTTCATGCCCCGGAACATCCACAATCCCCACATGCAAATCATCAGAAAGGTCAAGGGATGCAAACCCCAGCTCTATGGTTATGCCGCGCAGCTTTTCCTCTTTTAATCGATCAGTATCGACCCCCGTAAGAGCTTTAACAAGAGTTGTCTTCCCATGATCAATATGCCCTGCCGTACCAAGAATAATCTGTTTCAATGAATTTGCTCCTGCTGTAAGTTGTCATTTTTTGTGTTCACCGTGATTTCCTATTCCTGAGATAATCGGCAAAATAAGCCAGCCCAACCAATATAATTCCAAGGATCATCACGTAAATAACCTGGGCATCAGGGTAGAAAAAACGTGATAAAATCACCGCAAATACTCCCCCTAAAACAGCCCTGAGAAAAAAAATACCAAATTCACCCAATACAACACCTTTTACACCAAAAAAAGCGGGAGGTTCAAAATTCCTGCAACATTTAAAAGCTCCATAGATGTTTCAGAAGATGTTCAGACAATAAATTTCACAAGGCCAAAGGAAGGACGGCGTATTATAATACGCCGGCGACGATAACGCAGTGAAATTATTTATATGAACATCTATAAATTCAAACAACTCCGCAACCAGTTTATATTAAAAATTTTGGTAACTATTCAACTATTTGAAAAATGCAAATTTCAGAAACGCTTCAGGTATGACCTGATTAAAACGTTGAAACTGTTTGAACAGATTATACCGGCTACCGTACATATCAACTGAATAAATACAAATTTTTTTGAATTATGACACAATAAAACCTTCCTTTCAAGCATGAAAAAAAGTCTCCTGCTTATTTGACATGAGCCATGGAATTCCATATAAATAATTTCACTGCACCATCGTACAAAACATTCAGTCGACACAGGATATCAACGAAAAAAATATTTTCCATTGAAGCATTAGATAATATTATGTTATCTATTTGACATTACATTAAATTTTTCTTATGCTGCAAAGTAATAAAATCACTCTACAAATAGCTGTAGCATACAAAAATAATGAATCAATAACATTTTTTCACAGGAGTACAAGTTATGAAACACTTGATTCTTTTGGGAGCTTTTATACTCTTATTTTCAGCGACCGGGTCAGCCGAAACTTACTATATTACCAATGATGTCAAGGTTAACATAAGAACAGGGACAGGCACACAGTACAATATAATAGCAATGCTGAAACCAGGCAAAGCCGTAGAATTACTCGAACGTGGTACCGAGTGGTCGCAGATAAAACTCCATGATGAACGTGAAGGATGGATTTTAACAAGATTTATCACCTCCACCGAACCGAATTATCTTGAGCTGAAACGACTGCGTAAACTCCACAAAGCCCTTGCAACCAAATTTCCTGTCATACTTGAAGAAAACAAGGAGATTCAGCAAAAGAGCAAAGATCTCACCAAAAAACTTAACACCTATCAAAAACAGAATAAGGAACTCCAGAAATCATACAATAAATTAAAAGATGAGGCTGCAGGTTTTCTTGAACTTAAAAAAAATTATGATAAAACAGCCCTTAGCCTTTCCGAGCATACCGAACAAATCGAAAAACTTAACAAAGAATTAACGCATAAATATATTACTGCAGGTTTATGCGGAGCCGGGATATTGCTTTTAGGTTTTATTATCGGCATCAGTACTAAGCCGCAGCGGAGAAAGACATCTCTTTTTTAAAAGGGTTAAAGGGGCCAGGTATTGACATTTGACTGATATCGACTGTCAATATCCGGCCACATCTTCTTTTATCAATCAAGTGTCAATACCTCCCCCTTTAACTACAAAAATATGAACAAATTACATGGAAACAAAGGTAAACTTAAAGCAAACCAGATTAAAAGGCTTGAAAAACTTTATCAGCGCCATATTCCCCCCGAGTTTATTATTACCCCTGATCTTGCCCATGAAATCTGCAGTATTTCCCACGAGATACGCCGTCAAATCGGCCTGTTGATCAACCGTAACGGCAAAATTATATATGTTATAATAGGTACCAGTCAAAAAATATTCATACCCGATCTTAGTGATTATCGATCCTCCACAGGCCGCTTAAGGGGGCTAAAGTGCATACATACCCATATTAATGGAGAATATCTAACAGAGGATGACCTTGCAGATTTAACATTTTTGCACCTGGACATTATTGCCGCCCTCACAATAAACAATGACACAATGATGCATCAGGCCCATCTTGCCCACATTCTTCCAAGAAGTACAAAAAAGCCCTTTCGAATTCTTCCCCCCATATACCCAGGTCAGCTCAGCATTAACTGCCACGAGCTTATTATGGAAATCGAATCTGAACTAAACCAAATAAGTTCAGCATCTAAAGGTAATACAGATCAGGAACGTGCTATTTTGGTCAGTGTTACAACGGCTTTCAAGCAGATAGCAACAGATAGCCTCACAGAACTTGAAGACCTTTCCGCCTCCTGCGGTATAAAAGTAATTAAAACAATACTGCAGCAGCGCAAAAAAATCGATTCAAAATTTCTCCTCGGTTCAGGAAAACTCCAGGAATTATCCTTTTTAGCCCTCACCAGCGGTGCAACCCTGATAGTATTTGATCAGGATTTAAATCCTTCCCAGGTACGTTCCATAACAGACAAGATCGAGCTGAAAGTAATCGACAGAACACAATTGATTCTTGATATTTTTGCACAGCGGGCAAAATCAAAAGAAGGGAAATTTCAGGTGGAACTTGCCCAGCTGAAATATCTTCTCCCGCACCTGACAACAAAAAATACAGCCATGTCCCGTTTAACAGGAGAAATTGGAGGAAGGGGGCCCGGAGAAACTAAACTCGAAATAAACAGGAGAAGGGTCAGAGAGAGTATCAAACGGCTTGAAAAATCAATATCTAAGATAAAAAAACAACGCCGGGAACAAAGATCAAAACGAAGCAAAAAAGGGATCCCTGTTATTTCCATTATAGGATATACAAATGCGGGTAAATCAACCCTGTTGAACACACTTACAAACAGCAGGGTTGATGCCAGGAATCAGCTCTTTGCCACCCTTGATCCCGCAAGCAGACGTCTCAGGTTTCCCAATGATGCTGAAATAATTATCACAGATACTGTGGGGTTTATAAAAAATCTTCCAAAGGATCTCATGGCATCATTTAGCGCAACCCTGGAAGAGCTCGAAACAGCAGATACTCTTTTACACGTGATAGATATAAGCAACCCCAGATTTGAAGAGCAGATTGAATCGGTGGAAAAAATCCTCCTGGAACTAAACCTGCAAAATATCCGATTAATCAGAGTTCTCAACAAACAGGACAGACTTGACAAAGAAACAGTGGAAAATTACTCCGCTCTATTTAACGGCATCCCGGTTTCAGCCAGAGACAAATCAACATTAATGCCCCTTATTGAGCAGATTAAAGAGATCACAGAAATTTGTTAATGCATACCATTGATTTTGGCCTCTATTATTTTTCAAAAAAACCTGGCACAAATATAAACAAGTTGGTGAGCATAATGAAAGAAACCCATTGGAACATGAAACCAAATAAAGCAAAAGCAATAATGCTTGCCAAGCGTCAATTAGCTGAATTGGTATGTGATGCAGTGAACTTGGAAGGGATTAATTTTACCCTGCCGGAAATCCAGACATTATTAGATGGTATTACAGTTGGCGGACATAGACTAACTGACCAGCAAATAGTACTGAATCAAGCTGATACATGGCGGACGTTATTTGAGTTAATAGAAAAAAATCAGTTTGAGATCACCCTTAAACAAGCTTGCGCTCTTCACCTGATAGCTGCCAAGACCGAAGCTTTAAAATGGGGAAAATTTAGATCCGGCGGGGTTACTATTGCGGGAACAGACTATATGCCGCCACAGGCAAAATTGTTACCGGAGTTATTTGAAAAAATGGTGGATGAGGCGTCCAGGATATCAGACATTTATGATCGAGCCATCCACCTGTTTCTTATAATGGCAAGATCCCAATTTTTTTACGATGTTAATAAACGTATGGGCCGTTTTATCATGAATGGGCTTCTGTTAAGTTGTGGATACCCTGCTATTAATCTTCCGGCGAAGAGACAACTGGAGTTTAATCAATTGATGCTCACTTTTTACGAAACTGGTGATCAAAAACAGATGAATACTTTTCTACGTTCCTGCTTAAACGAAAAAGTTATAAAAATCATGAAAGAATAATGAGGTGAGTTTTTCATTATTTAAGCAGGTTATACCTGTTGCTATACATATCGGCTTTAACTACTATAGGAAGTTACGTTTTGCCAAGGCAGGTATACAAGCAGAAATGTGGGAACTTAAATTAAGGAACGGAGATGAAATAAGTTGAGCAGAAATAGCGCAGGATTTTGGCCCATATGCAAGGCGCATTAAAGGTTGCATACTATACGTATTCGGCCTTTGATGCAACGAA
>CAZNFB010000035.1:0-15339 GCA_964572105.1 uncultured Desulfobacteraceae bacterium | reverse complement strand
TTTCCTGTAATGATCTTGCCCCATACCAAAATGTTATTTTTCTTCTGGTCTTGACCGTTTCAAGCTGATCCAGTATATGGCTGCGCATGGGAGCCATTCCAGCACCACCTCCGAGAAAACATATTTCTCTATCTGTTTTCTGGACAAAAAAATCACCATAGGGGCCTGAAAGTTCCACATGGTCTCCAGGTTTTAAATTAAAAATATAGGACGACCCCACACCAGGTGGCAGTTCAATCTGATTCACAGGGGGGGTTGCCATCCTCACCGTGAATTTTAAGACTTCCTTTTCAGAGGGTGGGTTTGCCAGGGAGTAAGCACGAAATGCCTCTTCCTCAGATTTGGCCTTAATATTCAAAAAACCAAATTTTTTCCATTGCGCCCTGTATTTTCTCCCTAAATCATATTGACTTAATTCGATTTCATAGGGTGGAATCTCAATTTGCATATATTTTCCGGCTTTAAAATCAAGAAATTGACCTTTTTTTAATTTTAAAACAAGAAGTTTTATAAATGTGGCAACATTATCATTTGAAATAACATCCGCTTCAAACTTTACAATATTGAAGATCTCATCGGGAATCTCTATTTTTATACTTTCCCGTATTTTTAACTGACATGCCAGCCTGATATCTTCCTTTTTTTCTTTTTTTGATATATGGGCAAGCTCCGTGGGTAAAATATCTTTACCACCGCCATCCACAACACATTTACACATACCGCATGCTCCCTTACCCCCGCATGCAGATGGGAGGAGTATGCCATTATCCGAAAGTGCGGTTAAAAGTGTTTTCCCTCCCTTTGTGGTAATACTTTTTTCAGGATTATCATTAATGGTAATGGTGGCGGCTTCACTTAAAACAAGAAATGAGTTCAGAGTTAAAATCATTATGACCAGGATCAGGATAACAAAAAGAAAAACAGATATGCCGATAAGATAGATCACTTGTTTCTCCTAGTTTACATTCAGTGTTATTCCTGAAAACAGCATAAAAGCCATGGCCATAAGTCCGGTTATTATCATTGAAATACCAAAACCATCAAGGCCATGGGGGACATTTGCATACCTGAGTTTTTTTCGAATTGCAGCCATGGTAACAATGGCAAGCATCCACCCTCCCCCGGAGCTGACACCAAATACAATGGACTCAATAAACGTATAATTTCTCTCAACCATAAAAAGTGACGTTCCCAGGACAGCGCAGTTTACTGCAATTAAAGGGAGAAAAACGCCCAGGGCCGCATAAAGGAGGGGTGAGGTTTGATCAATAATTATTTCTACTCCCTGAACCATGGCTGCTATAACCGCAATAAAAAGTACAAACTTTAAAAAACTTAAATCCATATCTGGAAAACCGAGCCACGACAATGCTCCGGGAGCAAGAAAATAATTATATAACAGCCAGTTTGCAGGGGTTGTAATGGATAAAACAAAAAGAACAGCACCACCTAAACCTATGGAAGTATTTATATTTTTGGAGATAGCTAAAAAAGAGCACATCCCCAGAAAATATGCCAGAAGAATATTTCCGATAAACATGGAGTTAATTGATATGCCCAATAAATTTTCCATAGCAATTATTTAGTATCCTTTTCAAGACTGTTCATAAGCCATACAATCAGCCCGATAACAATAAAAGCGCCTGGAGCCAAAAGCATGAGGCCCATGTCCTGGTATCCGATTTTGTATAAATAATCTGGAATTACTTTAAACCCTATAATTGAACCTGAACCTAAAAGTTCACGTATAAAAGCAACCACAAGAAGTATAAAGGAATATCCAATGCCGTTTCCCAGGCCATCACAAAATGATTCAAAGGGTTTATTCATAAGGGCATAGGACTCTGCTCTTCCCATGACAATACAATTTGTAATAATCAGGCCGATGAAAACAGACAACTGCTTACTGATATCGTATAAATAGGCTTTTAAAATCTGATCAATGATTATTACAAGGGTTGCAATAATTATCAATTCCGCAATAATTCTAATATTACGGGGAATTAAATTTCTTAAAAGAGAAATACTTAAACCGGAAAACATCATAACAAAGGTGAGGGAAAATCCCATGACAAAGGCTGTTTTAAATTTTACAGTAACCGCAAGTGCGGAGCAGATGCCAAGCACCTGTTTTGCAACCGGATTGTTAGAGAAAATACCCTCAGTGATGATTGAATAATATCTATTTTTCATTATTCCCCGGGCCCCCTCCCAATTTAAACTTTTTGCCGATATTTCCTGATCTAAACCTTAATGATACCGGTTCATAGTTCATGAGAATCTGTTTTAATCCCGTGGTTAAAAACTGTCCTGTTAAAGTGGCACCACTTATTCCATCCACATAATTTTCAGCATTTTTTTCAAGTATTTTACCCTTTGCCACACTGATGGAAACAAAATCGCATTGCTGATCTACAATTTTTTTTCCAATAAAGTTATTTCTAAACCATTTACTTTCAATTTCACCCCCTAAACCGGGTGTTTCCCCGTGACTGTAGACGGTGAATCCCCGAATGGTTGATCCGTCACTTTGCAGTGCAAGATACCCTAAAATTTTTCCCCACAATCCCCTGGTATCTATGGGTATGATGTATGCCTCTATGGCTCCATCTTTAAGGTAAAAATAAATTTTTATTTTTTTTGATGCATCAGAATTGTCCGGAAGGATCTCCCCCACATTATCAACATAATAGCTGCTAATATTTTCAGTGTATAAACGGCTTATTTCATTGAATGATAATTTAATATTCTCTTTTACCAGCCCCACCGATTTTAATATATTAATCCGTTTGTCATTAATAATATTTTTGTCTTGACGATCTTTTAATGTACTCACAGTTGTAACAATTAAAAGTCCGCATACAAAACTTAGTATTGCAGCAAATTTTACCCCCCGTATTTTTTCAGTGGTATCTTCAGACATTGGGCATCCTGTTTTTCAGTTTAAATTCTATTACAAAATGATCTAAAACCGGAGCAATAAGATTCATAAACAGAATGGAAAGCATAACACCTTCCGGATAGGCAGGGTTAAACACCCTTACAATAATTGTTAAAAACCCGATCAATATGCCATATATCCACCTTGAAGAATTCATCCCCGGAGCAGATACAGGGTCCGTTGCCATATATATTATCCCGAATAAAAATCCACCCATTAAAAGATGATAAAATGGATTTAATCCCAACCAGACATTTGTAAAATTTGGAGCAATCATATTGAGAACAAATCCCGTACCCAAAAGACCAAGTATGCCTCCAATAATAATTCTGTAATTCGCCACACCTGTCGCAATAAGGATCAAGGCACCAAATAGACAAAGAATAGAAGAAGTTTCACCAATGGCTCCCGGATATGTTCCCCTGGCAAGTTCTGACAGGGTATATCCTGCACCATTAAGGGCCGTTTCAATATCCACATCCTGCCCATATTGATTTAATAAGGAAAGGGGTGTTGCACCGGAAATTGCATCAATTGTATTTCCTGCTGCATTAGCCGATTTTACCCAAATGGTATCCCCGCAAATGTAAGCGGGGTACGAAAAAAAAAGGAAGGCACGGCCGGTTAACGCAGGGTTTAAAAAATTATGTCCGGTCCCCCCAAAGACTTCCTTCCCAATTACCACTCCAAATGAAATTCCAACGGCAACCTGCCAAAGGGGAATTGTCGGCGGAAGGGTCAAAGGGAACAGGATTCCTGTAACAAGAAACCCTTCGCTTATGGGGTGTCTTCTTATTGATGCAAAGAGAATTTCCCAAAAAAAACCTGCTCCATATGAAACAATTATCATGGGTGCAACAATGATTAAGCCCTGAATAAGTGCCTGGACAAAAGAAGGCGCACTGTTTGCAGTGGCCAGTGAGTGGTATCCGGTATTGTAAATTCCCCATAAAAGGGTGGGAATAATTGCAACAATTACAATACTCATATATCTTTTTAGATCAAGGCTGTCTCTAACATGGGGCCCACCTTTCGTGACAACACCCGGGATGTAAAAAAAAGACTCGGCTGCCTCAAAAAGCGGATACAGCTTATTAAGTCTACCTCCCGTTTCAAAATGCTTTCTTAATTTACCGAAGAGCTTTTCCATAAGGTTTAATTAATTTCCCTGTAGTAATCTCTTTTGGCCTGTTTAATTATATCAGTAACTTCAATTTTTGATGGGCATACATATGAACAAAGACCGCATTCTGCACAGTCTAAAATACCATGGGAAACAGCCTCTTCAATTTCTTTGCAATGAATGGATTTCATGGCAAACTGAGGGAGGATATCCACCGGACAAACATCTGCACAAAAACTGCAATTAATGCATGCCCGCAATTCTCCGTGCTGATTGCTGTTTATTTTAAATGGCCCTTTGTTAAAAACAGACAAAAATGTCCTTGAATTTCCTGGTTTGTTATACCCGGGTCTTAGAAATCCAAAAAGTTCTTTTTTATCTCCTTTGTCCAGAAGATAAAGTGATGTCTCAAACATGCCCATGTATGAATCATATTCGATCTTTTTCCCTTTAAAAATACCACCGGAGATAAATTTATATTTACCTGGTTTAGAAATTTTTTTTATTAAATGGGAAACAGGTGCCCCCAGCCTGCTTTTTACATAGCATCTGTTTTCCAGATAGTCTCCTGAAACGCAAAAAAGGCGCTCAGTGGGATAGGAGCCTGTTTTCAGCAGTTCTGCAACTAATAAAAGATCCTGTCCGCTGATATACCAACTGTTATTTTCGATAATGGATTGTTTTGTATGGTATAAAACAACAAAAGGGTTATCTGAGGGATAATCCCCTTTTATTAAGTGGGTCAAAAAATCGGTGAGCTCCCCTGGTTCACCCTGTTCTTTTTGAATTTTTCCATAGCATATAACAGATTCTGAAAGTTTTTTTATAACACCCATTCCATATTGAAAAAGAGTATATTTTTTATCAAGATAGACTCCATGGGAGGGATGAAAAGGATCTGAATTATCTAAATGAACATATATTTTGGGTGGTACATGGGTAGCATCAGGAGTATCACCATATGGGAATTGTTTAAACAACTGAAAAAGCCCCCCTGAAATCAATGCATTAATCAGGTGGGATCTGTCGATTTTATCAATTTCTTTTTTAGAAAATTGTTTAAAACCAACATATTTTTCTTTTTTATCAAGGCTGATAATAATTTCTTCAATAACACGTCTGGGCCCCAGTTTAATATCTTTCACAATACCTGAGCCAGGAGATAAATACTTTATTTCAGGATTTCTTTTGTCGAAAATAAGGGGATCTCCCACTCTGACAGAGTCACCTTTTTTTACAAGAAGTTTTGGTTTTATAAATGGGATGCGGCAAGGTGTGAATGCAACATGGTCAGGGGGCTTTAACTCAATGATTTTTTTTAAAGGACTTCCAGCTAAATTAAGGTTATAACCCTTCTTGATTGTCAATGAAATCATTATGTACGATCATCCTGAATGTTATTTGTCAAATATGTAATCAATGGAACCCATACCAAATTAACAATATATTACTTGATAAGCGGTGGATAAACCGTAACCAGGCCGGGGCCTGCGGCCATAAAGGTCAGCGGCACGGTGGCAAGGGTATTGCCGCTGGATTTGCTATTCAGGTATTGGGCAATACTGTTCTTCAAGTTGTATCTGTTTTTATCAGCAGGTTCCGGCTTGATGATGTTATCTTTTATAGATAACTGCAGGGAGGAGAAATCATTTTTGTGACGTTTAAAGATCATTTTATAAACCGGTTGAGTATTGGCCAGGCTGCTGAGGCTTTCTTTTTGAAGACGATTTTGCTTTTGAGTAAAAAATATGACCCGACCTTTGCCCTGATTGGCCAGCCAAATAGCAGTGCCGGAGGAAGCTTTAGCTGAAATCCAGTATGATCCGGGATTAAGCGGGAGTGCCTGAGCAAACCGGAACAAAATGAACTCTTTTTTACCGGTCTGCTCCAGGGCAATTTGGCAGGTTTGCAGGATTTTACCGGAAGGTTCTCCCTGCCAGTCTTCCTGTAATTCAAGACTGATTTCGGTTTTTATATTTAAAGGCAAAAGATACAGGTAGATACCCTGGAGCATTCCTGCTTTTTCAGATTGAACCGGTAGCGCGGCCCAGTTAAGATTATTAAGATAAACGCCTTGATTAAGCGCATTTTCATTGCTGGATAAATCTTTTTTAGTAAGTAAGGGTAGAGAATTACTAAAGCTTGGTTCAATAGATACTTCTGCTGCGGTAAAACCCAAGGGAACCTTGATGTTTATGTTATGGGATTCAATTTTACCCCTGGCAAACCGCAGGACTATTTTATCCGACTTTTGACCATCCAATAGATGGAAACTGGTCAGGCCAGGAGAATAGTATGCAGCAAACCGGGATAAGGAAAAACCGCACTGTGCGTCTGATTCAACTACAATCGCAATATCAATATGCTGCTGGTTAACTGGATTATTTTCTTCGAAATATCTGTTCAGATAACCTTGCAATGCTTCGGCAAATACTGTGGACGCGTTATAGCTGAAGGTGGAAGAGATATTGTCCGGCTTGATCAGGCCGGGTTCCTGCTGGAAGAATATAGCTCCTTCAGGCTTTGCAGGATCTGCCAGTCCGATGCACGGCCCGGTGGGGTAACTGATTATATTTATGGCCTGGATTTCATCTTTGGTAAATTGAATCTGGTCTCCGTTTGATTTATTTGCTTTTATAGCAAATCTTGCAGCAACAAATTCCTCTGAAATTGTAGTATTATTATTGATAATCAAAGTTGGGGCTGACATTAATAGATTGCCATCAACCCGGTATATTTCAACCTGGGAAACATTCGCCTTATTGATATTAATTTTTGACAAATATCCGGGCGCAGTTTTTAAATCAACAATAAAGCTGTTTGCATACGGAGTTATGTCAGCCTCAGCACCGGGTGCAGCACTGTTATATTCCAGCGGGGCAAAAGAACCCTGGAATTCAGTAGACTCCTTGTTGATCGCTATTTTATCAGGATTATTATTTAACAAAAACCGCAGATAGAATATCTTTCTGTAAAAGTGCATCGGGTGTTCACCGATTTTCTGTTCAATATTCCAGCTGGCTGCGCTGGTTTCTGTGCCGCCCTGAGTAAGTGATGGATTTTCTATTATTATCATTATCTGTTTATGATTGGTTCAGTAAAAAATGATGATTTAAAAACGGGTTTCAGAATTTTTGTATTAAACGTGATACGGTTTGCTATCCTGGCTGAGCCGATATTACTGAAGATCTCTTTTTTTGTTGAATTATCAAAAGATGCAAGTCCGGTTCCCAGAAACTTGACCAGGGATGTATCGACAATATCCTGACCGATCAACCCACCAACTGCCCCTCTTTGGCGAGATAAATAATCCTGGGTGGAATTGACAACCCGCCTGGAAATGGTTTTGCCATTTCCTCCGATATCTTTAATATTTTCAATTTGACTGTTAATCGGATTTGCCATGGCCATTAAATCCTTATACACCTGGAACCATGGGGCAACCCAGTTTCTAAGGCGTAATGTCAGCATACCGATCTCCGCTACTGGTGTGCCTCGCTGATAAATGGCGTCGGCATCGCCCAGGTATCCTAACAGCAATACCTCCCTGTATTGCCAGGTGCTGAGCCTGTCTTTGGGGCCTGTAATTTTATGCTGTTGATCAAGAAAATGGGCGTCAATCGCCTTTCTTAAATTTTCATTCCGAGGAGCCTGATAGCTTTGAGCCAAAGTAGTAAAACCCTGGATATCATGTTTTGGTGTTGGAGCACCTGAATCCAGTCTTCCCAGGGCGGATTCCAGAATGGCCGATTGTCTCCCTTTTAACTGGCCTCGCAAAGGAGAAATCAGGACATATTTTGCAATGCCGCTGAGATTAGTGGTAGCGGTGACCGGATTTCCGGTGCTGGTATTGTAGCCTTCATAGTTTTCCAGAGTTCCGTAGGTGCTGACCAGGGTAAGAGGCGTCCCGGATTTTGGCTTGCCGGTCAAAGCATCTGTTATCCTGGCGGATATGATGACCGACAAGCCTTCAAAAGCATCAATAACAGCGGGCATGAGTCTAATATGATACTGTCTGCTCAAATTTGACGAAGTTTTTTCCAGGCGCTCCCGCAGCAGACTAAACTCTCTGAAAAGATAAGCTATTTTTGCAGATTCAGGTTCTATATAGAAAGGATGATCGGTTAAGGCAGCTATAATTTCGGTAAATCTTTCCGGGCCGATATAGGGAATATCCGCAATTTGCTGTAAACAGGTGAACTCACCCCCAACGGCATCCCGGCCGGTCAGAATCCGGGCTGCCAGTTTTTCTCCTATATCGAGTTCATCGGGAAACTCAATCCTTTGCGCAATCTCCCCGGCAGTTTGAGCGGAATTAAGAAATTCAAATACTTTCTCCGCGTCCACCAGGCTTACATCTTCAGGTTTGATAGAATTTTTTATCATAAAATAGCCGTGTCCGGTTATCCGTTGTTGCTGATCTCCGATAAAATATTACCGATATTGGTCTGGATTTCACCTATTTTCTGTTGCAGTTCAGCCGGTTTGGTGACATCAATGTGAACAACATGGTCCTCAATGGCTGTCAATGTGTTCCTGATCTCCTGACCTTTATTTTCCGCACCCATAATTCTCTGATCCAGTTGCGAAACTGAATCGGTTACATTAGTCAGCCTGTTCTGTGCCGATTCCAGTTCTGATTTTACCATGGTGGCTTTATCATGGGCAGAGGCTGTAAAGGCGGTTGTCCTGGTAAAGGCCTCGAAGGCCGGTTGTTCCGGTCCTGGTGTTTCCAATCGGCAGGGTATGAAGAGCACCCGGTCAAGACTCTGCTGCACGCTGATTCCGTTTTGAAGGGAAACGGAAAGTTTATCAATAAATTCCGGAGGATTCTGAATAGATAGTTCTAATTTATCCAAAGAACTCTGCATTGCCATAAAATGCTTTTGCTTGCCAATGGCTGGAGCGTGGCGCACCATTGTTTTAACTTCATCCTCCATCTTTTCAATCGATTTTTCAAAAGTCGTGTCCATGCGGGCCGCAAAACGTGACGTTACGCTCTCTTCCAGGGGTTTGATATCTCTAAAATAATCACAAATCCAATGAGGTATCCAGTCACGAAAAGTAATCTGGATGGAACTTACGCCCCTGGTCTGATCCGGTGTTTGGGATTGACTGTCGTTTTTGACAAACGCCAAAATAGTAGAACGATATTCATTCCATTTTTTACCGCTTAAGGGAGCAAATGCCCTGGACTGGGTATTCTCCATTTTCAGATAATAAGAATCAGCAAAATTCTGCATCGCAGCAACCCTGGGGCTGTCATATTCCCGGCTGATCAGCTGAAAAGCGCCTTTAACGTGATTGTCCGCAGGTGATGAATCCCTGGCCATAATTGTATCCGCAATGGAAAGACCGCTTTCAGCAACATTTGTGTCAAGAGATGCTGCCACTGCACTTTCCTCATCTTCAGAAAGGCCTTCGGTATTTTCAACCCGCAAATAAACCTGGGCAATTCCTGCCTGGTTGACCTGGACTGAAATAGTGCGGTCGTCAGCACCGCCTTTGCTGTGAAATCCCGGAGCCGGCCGGATTCGGCCCCAGGTGGCTACAAAATCAATCCAGGGCAACTGATTGCCGGAAACCGATATAGGCTGATCATACAGGTCGGTTACTTTGGCCGTAACACTGGCCACCTGACCCATGGCAAAATAATTCTTTTGGGTTGCCATGGTTAATTTATAAAATCCAGACAAGGGAGTAACCTGGCGCTGAATTGCTTTGACATCATTTTCAAGCAAAGAGGTACGTTCTGCCAGCTTCAGAAATGAGGTTTCCAGTTGTTCGATGCGGGGATTCAGGTTGTCTGCTATATTCTTGTTGATTGCTGACAGCTCCTGATCCGTCTCTTTTTTATAGGTTCCCAGGGTTGTTCCGATTTCTATAACTGCATTGACAAAACCGTTCCAGTCCTGGTCTTTGATCAGATATCCTGCTGCTTTAGCATTTTGTGTTTTTAAATAATCAAGTTGATCAGACAGACTCATTTTCTCCTCCTCTTAATAGGCGCTGCTCAACAGCAACAGCAACTTTTAAACCGGCTGGCCGCACCCGCTGAACCCCCTGCCAGACACGATCTATTATGGCAGGATCTATAGTTTCATCTTCTGAGCGTTTTTGGAGCCGGATAATTGCTGTATTATATTCCTGCAACTGCCAGGTAAACCATATTTTAACAGCCGGATTAAATGCAAAAACATCTTCAAAGCGGTATCCCCCCGGTATTTTTGCTTCATCAATATTATACCGGCCGGGGTAAGGTGAAGGAGAATTTTCGGCCACTGTAACTTCCGGGCAAAATCTTCCTTCAATTGTCCAGGCCGGGTTTTCAGCAGGTTCAGCCATATCATCGGGTTCAAGGGCAAGGTAGCGCCATAAGGATGCGCCAACCGGAATGCCGGGTATGGCCGGAATCCCCCCTTCAATAATATAATCGGCTCTGGGCTTGATCCGCATGCAGAGATTGCCAGGGTCAACATCAGCGGCAAATGTAAATTGATTGCCGTCATACTGACCCAGATCAGCCTTGACAAAATCAGTCCACAGCAGACAGGTTATTTCCTGCATTTTTTTAGAATCCGGAGTACCCGAATATGTTGTCCACCCGGTGCCGGAGTCAAAATACTGCCAGGTCTGTACGGGTGTTATTGCACCGGTTTCAGGGTCGCTCTCCACATTCTGGAAGCGCCAGATGCCCCTGAGTCTGGACATTGTGTCTGATGTATATATTCTATTGGCATACCCCAGCATATCCCACTGATTTTCCGTAAAATCATACTGGTGCATGTTCAGGCAGTCATATTTAAAGAGCCCTCTTTCAGTACAAAACCAGATCTGTCCGGATGAATCCTCCCTGATCTCATTGATTCTTCCCTGTACCAGATCAGGATAAGCTTCCAGAACAGTCTTATAGGCTACATACCCGACAGGCGCATTGATGGTGGCATAAGCCGCATCTGTGACCGGCCTGGCAATATAACGTGCCAATCCCTGCTCGGTTCCGATCCAGAGGGCCGCATCTTTCGATTTTTTGATACAGGTAACCGGCGGCAAAAAAATATTTTTATCAGCAGGTAAAGAGCCAGGCGTAAAAATGTTCCAGTCCGGGACATTGTCGGATTCTGACTTGCCGCAATAGACATACCAGTGATCCAGACCAGGCTGATACTGGAACAAACCTTTTTGACCCCCAAGATAAATAATGCCCGAATCATCCTGATAAATAGCATATACTTCCGTGCCCGCCAGGGGGGAAGAAGCTAAAGCAGCGGTTGACAGGGTCCCGTTATTCAGCAGGCAGGCCGTCCCATTATCGGTTCCGAGCCAGAGACCGTCATTTTTAACAGGACAAATCGTAAATATTTTTATTCCGTTCAAGGCACTGACACAGGGAGTTAACTGATACTCTTCCGACTCCCCCGGATATAGAAAAAATCTAAAAAGACCATTATCAGTTCCCATCAGCATGTATTCATGATCTTCAAAAAGAATATTTATCCTCACCAGGGTTTCCGTTTCAAAGACCTGCTGCCAAATCTTTCCGTTATGCCGCCAGAGCTGGTATTCTGTTGCAGCGCCCTCGTTTGCAACTTCCAGAGCAAGCCATAAAATATTATCTCCGCTTTGTAAAATAGCCGTGGTTTTTCCTGTGGGGCTGTTATCAGGAATAAGCCAGGGCCCTTTTGAGGCGGTGAAATCAGCCGTTATATTGTCAGTCGGATAAGAAATATAATTAGCTGTCCCCTGAGCTGTTCCCAGCCAGGATATACAGGCGCCTCTTAAACGAATGGTCTGATTCGGGGCCAGAGCTCCTTTATAGCCGATACCTTTACCATGGGGATAAATATGGTCGGGCCGGTAATTTTCCACCAGCGGATTTACAGCCGGATCAACAGTACCGGCAACCGGTGTTTGGCCCTGGATATAAAGTATTGGTGAACTTGGTTCAATACCATTATTTTCCATGCCCCAGCGCATCAAAGGGCCCACAATTCCGGGGGGAGAGCCCTGGGTGGGAACAGATAAGGTTTTAGCCGTCCAGGGCACAAATTCTTCCACAAAAAATGGTCTCTGCTGTTTACAGACCTTTAAGGTATAATCCGGCGGAAGTTCAGCATCTGTAATCGTGCGGATGGCATCCACAGTGCCTAAACCGGCTCTGTACAACATAACGTATTGCCTGAGTCGATGGCGATAAGTTTCAACAGATTCTTTTAATGCTGCCGGTTCCCTCCAGGCAGGCAAAGCAAGCAATCCGCCTATTCTAACCAGATCCATGAGATAGGGGAATATTTTTAAAAGATTCCGGTCGGCCAGGCTTTTAAGATCAATACCCGGTAAATCTGAAATTTTACGATCCAGATTAAAATACTCGCTGAACATGGCCTGGTCGGCAGATCCATACCAGTGAGACAATAAAATTTCATTTATGCTTTTATCAAGCCCTTCGATTTCTTTTGCCGCAGCCTGTAAAAAATTGATTCCAATACCCGAAGAGTTGGTTTGAGGCCGGTAGATGGAAGGGAGCCTGTTGATCAATTTTTCATAAATTGACATTATTCACTCTCCAGTACAATTTCCACACCAGCTAGACTAATCCTTTCATAGGGTGCCGGAGTATAGGGAGTATCCGTATCTGCTGCAATTATCCTGCTTAGCCCGCTATCATGGGTAAAAATAAATTGAACCGACCAGGGTTGAATATCCGCCGCGCCAGGCAATACCGGTGGAGATCCGGTTGCAACAGCCTGGTCATACTGGGCTAATGTGCCCTGGGGTTTTCCAGTAACTGGAAGTGGAAGAATATAAAGAAGTTTGGCCAATGAAAGCTGCATGGCATTTGCGTTTTGAACTGCATCAGTTGAGGAGATTCGGTCATTGATATAAGTGAGCATGGTTTGCAGGGCTGATTCCATTACCGTTTGAGCAGGTGCGGTTTCGCCGGTATATTTAATAACCAGATTCAACAGAGTCGGAAGATTCGAGTCAGCAATCTGCAAATCCCCCAGGACGGTCGGAATTCCTTTGATCAGCAGTTCTCCAGAGGCGTAATCGAGTACATTTTCCGTGTTTCCATCGCTTTTGGTTACGCTGGCGCTCAGAATTTTCAAATCCTGAATCTCGGGGATACTCAAACCCATGCCGATAATTTGATTAATACTGCCGACTTCTTTGACCGGCAGGTTGGCAAAATATTGAACGATCTTATCTTTCAGTTCTTGCTGTGCAGCACGAATATCCTGCTCCAGCAGAGTCACATCGGTTTTAAGATGTAATTGCAGATCAATCCTGGCCGGAGCTGTCATGCTGCCCAGATCCAGCTCAACCTTTACCCCGGCCGGCCTTACATCGGCAATGGCCGTATTGATCCGCTGAATCAGTTCCGGCGCCATGGCTTGGGCATGGGGTGTAATTGTGACAATGCCGGGACTCTTTTCAGAATAATCGGCCAAAACACCCTGCCGGGAAACAGCTTCCTTGATGGCGCCCAGAGTTGCCCGCTCGCTGCCGTGGAGAAAATTTTTAGATCTGGTTCTTAATCCCATATCAGATTCAGGTTTAAGATAGGCTGAGGAGGGTCCCTGGTTGGTAATACTTTTTATGCCTGCAATCGGTTTGACCAGCACGGTTAACGAATCTGCCGGAAGGTCTGCGCTGTTTTGTTCCATATCACGGGCAGTAACTTGAATTGTGGTCTGCTTGTCGAGCATGGTCACGGATTCCGTGATTTCATATTCCACATCACCATCTTCAGTCATCACCCGTGTTCCGGCCGGAATGTAGATATTGCCCCGTGTACCCACAACCCTGGTAAATTCAATTTCGCAGGTATTACGCCCGGCCGGAACCCGTTTAATTCCAAGAAGCGCCACGACTTTATCCAGTGATTTACCCGTAGCTGAATCAATAAAACCGGCTTTATAGACAGCTTCCAGTTCGGCATAAGCCCTTGCAATTTCAAGCCCAACGGTTTCTGACAGGGTACGAACAACACTACCCACATGAATATCCGATATATCGGCTTTAAAATCCCCGGTCCTGTAATTCACATGAAAAACGGTTCCTTTATCAGGCCAATCAGATTGCTTTAGCCATTTCAGAGTCTGTTTGTCCGTATCAAGAGCATAATCCTTATCTTTTATAAAAAGGTGTGTTTTGGCGTTGCGCATGCCATAAAGGGATACGATCTCTGCAACCGGAGGCTTTTGCAATGCCTGGGAATACTCTCCCGCTTCTTTTGCTCCGGATGGCGGGAAAGAATGTTTTTCGGCGGCCACCCCGCCAACGATATGGGTTAACAGATTGTCTATGATTTCGGGATATGTTCTCCGTCTAAAGCTCATATTTAAAGCTCCAATACAAAAGGACCGATTTTAACAACATCGGTTTCACCCTTGGATTTCACATTTATAACGATTTTGATCTGGCAGCGTGTTCCTTCAACTTTTGCAACCACCAGATCGATAATTTTTCCAATTCTGGACTCTGATTCGAGACTTTCTAAAATATATAATTTTGCAAGACTATATTTGGTTGCGGTATTGGCCTGCCCGATTAATTCATGCAGCCTTGAACCATATTCCGGATGCCCCAGGCTTGCCATTTCACCCTTAGGGGTCAGGAGCCGCATGGTTATGGCCTGGGCCAGATTATCCCTGCCTGTGGTGACGTCCGTATCAACATATCTTGCATTAGAACCGGGAACACGAAATTCTCTGGCAGCAAATTCATAAACCGGTCTTAATTCCCTGTGTTTAATTTCCAGGGAGATATCAGTTAAGAGAGAGTTCCTTTTATTCTTTTCCAAAATAATTATCCCCCAATAAATACTGTTCCGGCTGCCATAACCGTGCCCGCCGGAAGATCGGCCGGATCATTGCAGGTTAGGGCCTTATCCCCGTTTCTGGCGGCCGGTTTGCCATTGATAAAAACGCTGGTTGAACCAATGATGATCTCCCCTTTATCTGAGGGAGATTTTTGAAAATTTCCGTCCTGGGGGATATGGCCCGGAGTATTTGAAGCGGTACTCCCCTTTACTGCGGCCGGTTGACCCCCGATATTTACATCATCACTTAATTTATCATCGATCTGCCCCTGAAAAGGATGGGGCAAAGGTGTGGGCACCTGACCCGAAGGAGCAGGAATCATTATTATATGTATATCTGTTGCGATAATTTTATCACCCTGTTTTGCGGCTGGCTGTCCCATTTTTAATCCTGTTTAGGGAATTCCCTGAAATAACACTACCCGTTTCTACAAAAAATCAAAATTCAGT
>CAZNFB010000034.1:8788-15863 GCA_964572105.1 uncultured Desulfobacteraceae bacterium | reverse complement strand
TAACCGGTTTTAAAATGCTCCAATTTGAGGATGAAAGCAGGTTATTTTATGAAGCCATGATTTTGTTGATGGGTGTTAATCATGACTTTATCCCCTTTTTGTGCTTTAAAATACTGCTTTGCATTTCCACAATTAACCGATATTTCAAGATACCCCTTACTGCCGATTATGGCAAGGGGAGATTGTATGTTTACACTTTTATAATTGTTAGATAATCCGTGGATTATTTTATTCCCCAGTATGATTTTAATATCGCTGTTTTTTTTTTGATTTATATTTTTCTCTATTAAATCAGCATCTATATTTGTAATCAGGTTGCCGAAGCGGTCAATGAATATGACCGATCCTTTTATTCCGCCACCGGATAAAGTATGCGGGACCGGCATTTTTATTTGTGTCAGTTTTTCTCCATCAATGGGGGAGCCGATCTCATGCAGTTTCACGCCGTTTGTCATATGTGCTGCAACCGGCGCGAAAATATCCCTTCCATGGAATGTTCTGCTTATGTTTTTTAAAAAATATTTTGAGTTGTCAACGGATATTATAAAATCATCTTTTTTGCTGTTGATTAACAGCGCAAGAAGGCCGTTATCCGGAGCAAGAAAAATATGTCCATCTTTTTCAAGAGCTATAACAGAGCGGGAGCTCCCAACGCCAGGATCGACCACAAGAACATGAATTGTCCCTTTTGGAAAATATTTATAGGATGATTTGATTGTATATGCTGCCTGAACTATATCCTGGGGATCTATCTGGTGGGTAAGGTCAATTATTTTTGCCAGGGGATTTATGGAGAGTATTACCCCCTTCATCAGGCCAACATATTCATCAGCAAGGCCAAAATCTGTTAAGAGAGTAATTAAAGGCATGGCGGTATCTTCCCTTAAGTATTAGTAACTATTCAGCTAATCTGTTAAAAATATAAGCTTGCGTAATAGTATACCAGGAAATAATTTTAATAAGTTCAGTCCTGATGGATTTTTTCTTAACGCTCTCTAATTTTGCTTGTAGGGGCACGATGCATCGTGCCCTTACCCTGATGGATTCTTTCTTAACGCTCTCTAATCCGTTCAAATAATTTCAAAGTTTTAATCAGATTATACCTGCTGCGTATCTTAAATCGGCGGCTGAATAGTTACAAATATTGTTACAATTTATTTGCCTGGGGAAGTATTCCCAGGTGGTGGTAAGCCGCCTTGGGGGTTATTCTTCCTGAGGCAGTTCTTAGAACCATTCCAATTTTTAAAAGGTACGGTTCAACAATGTCTACAAGGGTATCAGTCTCTTCCTGCAATGTGGCTGCAATGGCCTCAATTCCCACGGGGCCCCCCCTGTAATAATCGATTATGGTTTTAAGATACCGTATGTCCAGATTGGTCAAACCTTGTGCATCGACCCCTTCAAGGGTAAGGGCCGCTTCCACGGTCTCCTTTGTTATGGTACCGTCGGATTTTACCTGGGAATAATCCCTGACCCGTTTTAAAAGCCTGTTTAATATTCTTGGTGTCCCCCTTGAACGTTTTGCCAGTTCAGATGCACTAGGGTCATCCATGGTGACTTTAAGGAGGGCAGCTGAGCGTTTTACAATTTTTATAAGCTCTTTTTCATTATAAAAATCGAGGTGTCTGAGAATTCCGAATCTGTCCCTTAAGGGTGAAGACAAGAGCCCTGTTCTGGTTGTTGCCCCCAGGAGTGAAAACCTGTTCAGCCGGTATCTGTGGCTCCTGGCGTGAATCCCTTTGTCAAAAATGAAATCGACAGCAAAATCCTCCATGGCCGGGTATAGAAATTCCTCAACAATCTTTGGTGTTCTGTGTATTTCATCAATAAATAAAATATCTCCCTCTTCCAGGTGGGTGAGAATTCCTATGAGATCTCCCCCCTTTTCCAGTGCAGGGCCTGATGTAAGAGTAATTTTTTTACCCATCTCATTTGCAATAATATGGGCAAGGGTTGTTTTTCCCAATCCAGGGGGGCCGTGGAAAAGGATATGATCTATTGGCTCCTTGCGCAGCGTGGCAGCTTTAATTGCGATGGTGAGGGCTTCAACTGTTTCTGGCTGGCCCACATATTCGGGTAAGAGTTTAGGCCTTAGGGATAATATTTCCGGCTCAATATCAGAGGGCTGCACAGAACCTTGCAGAATACTGTTTTCTGATGAAACAGTGAGGATAGTATCTGTCATGGATTTTGTTTCCCTTTATAAATTTCATCGAACAGTTGTTCCGGGGTTTTGATCGATTTTTTCCGTTTTAATGCCTCTGATATCATTTTTTTTGCTTCCGAGTGTCTGTGCCCCAGCTGTTCAACAAGTACATTGAGTACCTGCAGGGAAAAATCTTTGTCATTGTAAATCTGCGCCTGTTCCCCGTTGCTTGCCAATGCAAATTTATCCATCCTTCCGCAAAGAGAGGCAATAATTTTTTCTGCTGTTCTGCTTCCAATACCATTTAATTGTTTGAGCCTGTTTACATTTTTTGATTCTATGGCAGTGGCAATTTCAGAAACAGATATATGCAATGCCTTTATCGCTTTTAAGGGGCCTATGTCTGAAACAGAAATAAAATATTGAAAAAATTCTTTTTCAATTTCACGGTTAAAGCCGATCAATACAGGCTTTGGCTGTCTTTCGGTCTGATGGTAATATATATAAAAAGAAATTTCATCACCCTTTTTTTTCTCTTTAAGGGTTTGCATTACAAAAGCAGGAACAAGCACTTCATATCCTATATAACCGGATAAAATAAGTACCTTGTCATCTTCTTTTTTAAAAAGCTTTCCTTCTATATAACCTATCATGTTGAAACCAGCTGATATTGTTTGATCGATTAGATGGTGTGATTTGTATCGGGCAGTCTGTCGGGTGGATACTTCCATCGGCGGCCATCGGTGGTGGAGGTATAGATTGTCAGGTAATTATCCGCCTATATATAAAAAATTTGCCTCTCCATCACCTGATAATATGTGAACGTGCATTCCCTTTTCCTCCCTTGAAAAGAAGAAGAACCTGTATCAACTTTTTTAAAATACTGTTGGACTCATTTTTCTTCCTGAATATAATTATTCATTTATACAGATTTTCCTGGCAAGGGGGTAAAATTATTCGGAGACAATTTATAGCGGTAAAGACCAATAAGCGCCAGGCCTAAAGCATCGGACGCATGGAAGGGCCTGATGGGAGTGGAAATGTTGAGCAGATTCCGGATGGTTATTTCAAACTGTTTTTTGCTGGCGCTTCCGTTCCCCGTTAAAACTGATTTAGCTTCGCGAACAGGAATCTCTATTACCGGTATATTAACATGGAAGCCAGCAAGAAGAATAACCCCTGAAACTTTGCCTAAAATAATTCCTGATTTTGGATATTTTGCCAGAGAAAAAACATCTTCTACAATCATCAGATCCGGTTTTTCTTTTTTTAAAACTGTAAGAACCTGGGAAAAAATGTGATCAAGACGTGCCGGTAAAAGTTCATCTTTTGATGTTTGAATGCTGCCGTAGGCATAGCCTTCCACCTTGATATCCCTTCCTTTGACAATTCCTATGCCGGTTGCCGCAAGACCCGGGTCTATACCTATGGTCTTAACCATGCATTCTAAAATTCCCGGAGTTTTTTTTTTGCAATCGCAGCCTCATTGGATTTGGGATATTTTTTGATCAAATTATTTAAAATGATACGGGCATTTCCCATATCCCCAAGTTTGTAAAAAGAGAACCCCTGTTTTAAATATGCTGCTGCTACCTTGTTTCCCCTGGGGTATTTTTCGATTACAGTCTGGTATTCTAATATTGCTTTTTCATACCACTGTTCACGATAATAGCAGTCACTAATCCAGAACTGAGCATTATCCACCTTGTCTGATCCAGGGAATTTATTTATAAAATTATCAAACAGGGTTCGTGCTTTTGTAAAATTACCAGTGTCAAAAGCCTGTTTTGCAAGGGAATATATTTTTTCTTCTGATAAATTTTTGTTATCTTTACCGGAATTAATTTCTCTACTTGTATAAGTCTGTTTCTCCAGATTGAGAAATTCTTCTATTTGTATTATACGATCGTTAAATGAGCTTAACTTTTCCTTCAGGTTTTTATCAGAATCTTTTAAAATTTTTATTTTCTGGTTTAAAAGATAATCGATTTCATCAAGCCTTCCTGAAAAAAGTCTGAAATCCTCTCTGATTTTTTCAGATTCCTCATGCAAAATGGCAGATTGACTTCTGGACATCCTGGATCTTACGGCTTGATTTTTTTTTTCAGATTTTTTGTAATTATTTTCCAGTACAGCAAGGCGGTTATTCAGGTAATAAAGATCCTGCTGTGATGCGCATCCTGCTGATATTAGATAACAGGCTGTTAATATAAAAAATATATAGTGATTAAAATGCATTTTATAAAATATTCAGATGTTTATGTAACTATTCAGCTATACATATTAGCTGAATAGTTATAAATTAATTTTTAAACAGGCTCTAATGCCTGTATATAACTATCCCCATGGGAAGTATATATACAGGCTTTTTTGGGCTATTTGAGTGTAAAATGCGCTCGTCGGTTGAGTTGCCAGGCATTCTCGTTATGGCCTAAATCGGCGGGACTTTCTTCACCGTAGCTCACTGTCTGGATACGTGAATCATCAACACCGAGTTCCATCATAAATGATTTTACTTTTTCAGCACGCTTGTCTCCCAGCGCAATGTTGTATTCGGTGGTTCCACGCTCATCACAATGTCCTTCAATGATAATAGAGGCAGCCGGATTGTTTTGCATCCAGGATGCTTTAATCATTAATTTTTCCTGCGCTGTCATGGAAAGAGAAGCTTTGTCAAAACCAAAGTAAATATTTTCGTTCAGAAATTTTTCTTTAGCTTCCTGTATGGCAGTTTTCTGGGCAAGTTTTTCGGCATCATATAGTCCTGATTCTTCTATATCCGTGCTTTTGCTCGTGTCTGAATCGTACGCATCGTCCTGATACTGGGGCATGTCAGCCTGTTCTGATAAAACAGGTTTTTTGGTACATGAAGCAGTTAAAATCAGTCCTGGGATTGCCAGAAAAAGCAGAAAAAAGATACGAAATTTTTTATACATTTTTGCCTCCTGAAGTAGTTGTTTAATTGTTCATAATTTCCGGCGACCATGCCGGACTGGTTTGTTGACCAGGCAATGATAGCAGCTGCCGCTGGTCTGTACCGTAAGCGGTCATTATATATATTCTTGACACGCTCCCCTTGCGTGTCGAACAAAATGTGATGAGGCTCCCGTCCGGTGACCATGAAGGGGATTCATTATCCCCTTTGTTTGTTGTTAACCGGGTGAGATTATTTCCATCAACGCCAACGACGTAAATATCTATTCCCTGGCGTGTCATGGCTGAATATGCTATTTTGTTACCACAGGGTGCCCAGCTAGGTTGTGTATTATATTTCCCGTTAAAGGTCAACCTTATAACATTTCCTGTTATCAAGTTTTTAATATATATTTGCGGGGTCCCGGATCTTTTCGAAACAAAGGCAAACATTTTCCCATCTGGAGACCAGGAGGGTGATGAGTCTATCCCTCTGTTTTCTGTTAATTTTTTTATGAATTTTCCCTTTCCTGTTAAAAGGTGTATCTCCTGGTCACCAGTGAAGGAAAAGGTGGCTGACAATTCAAATTTACCAGGAACCCATGCAGGGGAGCTGTTTATACCTTTTTTTGCAACAATGGTTCCGTGCCGGCTTATTAAATTTTTTATATACAGGTCAGGATGTTTCCTCATGTATGAAGTATAGGCAAGCCATTTCCCATCTGAAGACCAGGCTGGAGATAAGGTTATATTCCTGGAATTTGTAAATTTTTTTGGGTTATACCCGTCAAAATCACAAATATAAATTTCTTTATTCCCTGTTCCCGTTGATACAAATGCTATTTTGCTGTTAAAAAAACCCTTATTATTGGTTAGCTTAAAAATTACCCTGCTGCAAAACCGGCGTACTATTCTTCTGTAGTCTTTTGTTTTTCCCTTGTATCTTTTGCCGGTTAAAAGTTGTTGTTTGAAAGTATCGTATAATCTCAGTTCCATTTCAATTTTGTCTCCTTTTATCAGGAGACCCCCTGTTATGAGGAGTTCAGTACCTATTGATGTCCAGTTTTTAAATTTGATATTTGTTGCTGTAATCCCCGATTTTTGAGGGGATTCAAGAAAAGCACTTCTGTCAAGAATCTTGAAATATCCTGTAAATTCTAAAGTCTCGGATATGAGATCTGCTGTTTTTTTTGCCATCATGGGCTCCTGGTGGTTCTTGCTGAAAGCTTTAAGGAGAGGTATTCCCATGGGTATTTTTCTTATAAAAGGGTTGGTAATATCAATATAATCATATTTGGCCAGCAGGGCTGGCGGCACTGCCGCAAAAAAGAGAGAAAAAAGAAGAGTTAAACAGATTTTTTTTATATTTTTTTGTATGATCATTTTTATTTATTCTAAACCCTTATCTGTGAATCGTAAACCTATAATTACAAAGGGCCTGCCCATCTTTTCAGGATGGGGACGCACCGGGTTTGATTTCATAACAGCCTTTCTTGCAGAGTCATCAAGGTAGGTGTTCCCTGATCGTTTGTCGAACCATATATCGACTATCTCTCCGCCGGGCAGAACCTTGAAGGCCAGTTCAACACTTAAGCTGCTGGTATTTCCCCCTGCCATTTGTTTGGAAAATGCCCAGTTTTTTTTAATATGGTATGCAACTTCCACCCTGTAAAGATCCAATATCTGGAAAGTCTGTTTTCCCCCTGATGGGGCGGACTGTCTGTTGCTTGTACTTTCACTTGCTTCTGTCTCTTTAACTTTACTTTCTAAGCGATCAAAAGCCCTTGCAAGCTGATCCGCTTTTGACTCATCGACCTTTTTACTGATCTGCGCCATTGCATTTTTATGAACCTTTGATGCCTGATAAGTCTTTTTTTTAAGGGATTTTTTGATTTTCTTTTTTTTATTAACAGTAAAAGAGACTTCCTTTTTAACCTGCTCTGCTGATGGTTTAATCTGCACCTTATTATCCGGTATCTTTGGGATAAGTTTTTTTTTTATTTTTTTTACAGGTTC
>CAZNFB010000034.1:0-8688 GCA_964572105.1 uncultured Desulfobacteraceae bacterium | reverse complement strand
ATTTTTTGTTCACAGGTTCAGGGAATGCAACCATGCTGACATTTATTACAGAGGGCAAAATTATTGTGTCAGATTTGAACTTCGGCGTTATGGACAGAGCTGCCAAAAGAATCAGGTGGAAGACCAGGGAAACCGCAGCGGAAAATATTACCACTTTTTGTTCGTTATTTTTTTTTTGATGTAAATTGATTCGGGTTTTCATATTGGAAAAGAAAATTATAATTTGTTTTTATCAGGATCAATGGGGAGGGTAACCATTCCTAATTTATCAACACCTGCTCTTTTTATTTCAGCCATAACCGAGACAACCATCCCATATGCTATGTTTTTGTCTGCCTTTAAGTAGACTTCTTTGGTATTGCGGCCTTTAAGAATTTTTATCAGTTTTTCACGAAAATAATCGATGTCCACCTGAAAATCATTTATAAATATCTGTTTTTTATTATTTATTGATATAATGAGGTTGTTTTCATCTGAGGGTAGAGATGTTGTTTCAGCCTCTGGAAGGGAAATATCTATTCCCTGTGTCATCATGGGGGCTGTGACCATGAAAATGATTAATAAAACAAGCATAACATCAACAAAAGGTGTTACGTTGATGTTTGACATAAGCTGGGTGTTTTGTTCTCCTGAAGTCATTTGTCATCCTCATTCAATGGAAGTGTAACCATGTTTCTTATCCTGAAACTATTCAGGTAATATGCAGGGCAACAGGTATAGACCGTCCCATAAATAAGTTCAGCAATAGACTTATAAGGAACGAAAATTTTATAAGTTGAACGAACCCTTACCCTTATCTTAAAATATCCCGTTCGATTATATTTAAAAGATCTACGGAAAAATTTTGTAATTCGGTTTCAATAATTCTTATTTTTTGCGTAAAATGATTAAATGCAATTACAGCGGGGATGGCGGCGGCCAGCCCTGCCGCTGTGGCCACCAGTGCTTCGGAAATTCCCGGAGCCACCACAGATAGACTGGCTGATCCTTTGGCTCCGATTTCATGAAAAGAATTCATGATTCCCCATACTGTTCCAAACAGTCCTATAAATGGTGCGGTATTCCCAGTTGTTGCAAGAAAAGGGATTAGTTGCATCATTTTTGTTGTTTCTGTATTTATGGCCTGCCTGAGAGCCCTTTGTACATTATTAATTCCTGTAAATTTTATGTCAAGAGGATCTGGTTTATGATTGTCGGCCTGGGTATTTTGTGTGGCTGCATCAGCAGTGGCGCGGCTTAGTTTTTTTAGTTCCAGGTATCCCACACGAAAAATTTTTGCAACAGGACTTCCATGCATTGTTTTTGATTTAGTAAAAGCAGCGGAAAAATTTTTATTTTTCCAGAAAAAATCTGTAAATAAAATAGATTCCTTAAACGCTCTGCTAAGGTAATAATATTTGATAATTATTATTGCCCACGAGGCTATGGAGAAAAAAAGGAGCAACAAAAGAACAAACCGGACCATAAAACCGGCATTGCTGATCATAGCAATTAAATCTAAACCTGAAGATGGCATGTCAGAACTCCATGGATAATGTTTGACTTTTAGCTATAAAAGAAAGATGCTTTAGTCTAATTTAGTAGAATAATGTATGCCATCTCAAGTATATGTAATTAAATGGAGTGTCAAGGATTTTGGATTTTTTTTAAAATTAACATTTTTGAAAAGATTGCATAAGTCGTTTATATATTTTATGATATGTAATAAATGTAAACATTATTATATTACATGGGATAAAAATTTTCCATATGGCTGCCGCGCTATGAATTTTAAAAGTAGCCGGTCGCCAGCTGCTGTTGTATTTAAAAACTCCGGTATTTCCTGCCAGTTATTTGAAGAGAAAAAAAGAAACAGACCCCGAAAATAATGAATTCAGCCTGAAGATGAGAGTGCATCTGAGTTGCCAAGTAAAAATAAAAGGATATCATGAATGAACAGAAAATAATTCAAAGATTGCTCTATAATGAAAAGATCGCTAAAAAGTTTTATGATGTTGAAACAAGAATATTAACCATTTTGAATTATAAAGATTTTTTTGAAGTTTTACTCACTGAAATTGCAAACACTTTTGAGATACCCTATGTATGGTTTTCTTTAATAAAACCTGGTGAGTTGTCAGATTTGATAAAATCATTGCAAACATCCGAGGTTCTGATAACAAAAATCAATATTATTGAAAAAGATATTTTTTTTGATCTCATGGGCCATGGTATGCAGCCAATACTTGAAAATAATCATCTGGATAAATACGCAAAACTTATCCCCGATACTATTAAAAAGAGTGTTAAATCCATGGCCATGGTCCCCATTTCCATGGATGGTGGAATTATAGGGAGTCTTAATTTTGCGGATCAGTCATATTTACGTTACTCCTCCTCCATTGATGCCACTCTTCTTGAGCAGCTTGGATTAAAAGCCTCTTTGTGTTTGTCAAATGTTACTGCCCACGAGAAATTAAAATTTTTGGCATATCATGATCCCCTTACAGGCTTACTAAACAGAAGAGTTATGGAAACCGCACTTAAACGGGAATTTAACAGGGCAACAAGGTATGATAATATTCTTTCTGTTGTATTTGTTGATCTGGACAATTTCAAGCGTATAAATGATAAATATGGTCATGATGCGGGTGATAAACTGCTAAGATACGTTGCTGATAAATTCCGTGATCAGGCTCGGGAATCGGATGTTGTTGCCAGGTTTGCCGGGGATGAATTTGTTATTATTCTTCCTGAAACCACAGCTGAACAAGCAAAAAAAATGATGACCAGGCATAAGTTTTTCTTTCTTGAAAATTCATTACATATAAAAACAGAGGCTATCCCCATCTCCATAAGTTATGGCGTCGCATCCACTGAAAAGAACAGCTTTGAATCTCCAGAACAATTGTTGAAAAAAGCTGATGAAATGCTTTATTTAAAAAAGGACAAGAAGAGTCAAAAAACAGATGATATAAAAAAACAAAATGTTATTTCACTCCCCATTATTTTGAAAACTGAAAAGAAAAAACAGTAAAACTGGTTGATTGGTTTAGGAACGGAGATGAAATAAGTGGTTTAATAGTTGAACTGATATTTCCTTGACATATTTCTGAACAACTTTTATTATAAAAGATTAATATTTTGATGTTTAGTCCGTCAAATGGGGAATGTATATCTAAATTTATTCAGAAACAGGAAATAAGATGGAAGAGAATTTTATTGAGAATAATAATAATAATACAGATCATGTAAGGAAAATGCTTTTGGAATCAGGATATTCTGATACAGCTGTCTCCTATTATATAGATAAACCATATATGGGAATACTGGAAAATCCTGATCAAGTTACGGAAATGGTAGGGACCTGCGGAGATACCATGAAGGTATATTTGAAAGTTGCCGGCGGGAATGTTGAAAAGGTAAGATATCAGGTTCTCGGCTGTCCCGGTGCTGTTTCGGCAGCAATGGCCGCAGTTGAACTGGTTGAGGGGAAGACTCTTGCCCAGGCAAAGCTCCTTGATGATGGGGATATTTTCAGAGTTTTAAAGGATATTCCCGGAAAAAAACACCATTGTATTCAGTTGGCGGTAAAGGCATTGCACAAAGCTCTGGATGAATACGAAAATGATTCTGGCTGCTGATAATCTTCAGATAACTAATCCCCATATTGAAAAAGCGGTTCAGGATAGGGACCCTGAACCTGTCAGAGAGATGGTTTTAAGGTGTGAGGCCGCAGGTGCTGATACCATAGATATTAATTCAGGTCCCCTTTCCCGTGAGCCTGAATTAAAAATGGATTTTCTTGTTAATACTGTTCAGGAAGTATCAGGCCTCCCAATTATATTAGATACTGCAAATCCCAGGGCTCTTGAAGCCGGGTTAAAGGCGAACAGAAAAAAGGCTGTTATAAATGGTTTTTCCCTTGCCCCTGAAAAGCTTGCAGATATTCTCCCTTTGGCAAAAAAATATAAGGCCGAAATAATCGGATACCTTTTGTTCCCCAACGGCCATGTTCCGCAGGATGGGCAGGAGCGGCTGAACATAGCTGTTGAACTTTTAAACAGATGCAGTAAGGCTGGGATTGACCCAAATCATCTTATTATAGATCCGGTACTTGTCCCCATATCGTGGAACAGCGGAAATTTTCAGGCTATGGAGGTTCTGTCTGTAATTAAAGTTCTCCCGGAACTTTTAGGCTTTGATGTCAGAACCATAATAGGCCTTTCAAACCTTACCACAGGCGGGGGCGTAGATATGAAAAAAAAACTCCTCCTTGAAAGAACATATTTGTCCATGCTTGCCTCATCCGGCCTTAGCATTGTTCTTTTAAATATTTTACATGCGCAGACCGTGGGAACAGCCAGAGCATGCAGAGCTTTAACAGATGGTAAAATATTTGCCTGGGAGGAGTTGTAGGCTTTAAAAGAAGCCTATAATATTTCCAGGGCCTCCTTGAATTTGTTATTTATCGATATATTCATTTTGGCAGCATCTTCAAGAAGCAAAGAAATTTTGGTCAAGTTGGCATCGTCGGCTTTTTTTGCCCAACTTCTGTATGTAGCTGCGTGATCAAGGTTATGTTTTATCCAGTGATCCAGCAGTTTGACCATTTTTTCCTCAACAGTCATGCTGGCTTCTGCTTCATGATGATGATGATGGTGGCCATGGCTGTGATCATGCTTATGTTCCATTTAGTCCTTCTCCTTATTTTTATATGTCTGTATTTATTAATTTTCATAAAAAAAAAATCAATATCTTCTTTTTCCTTATCACCGGTCTTTTCTGCGGCATCATAATAGGGTCGATGTTTGCAGTCTGGCACGACCTTCCCCAGATACGATTGCTTGAAACTTTCCTTCCTGCCTCTATAACACGGATTTATTCTGCAGACAAGGTGCTTTTAGCCGAACTTTTTGTGGAAAAAAGGGAACCTGTTAAATTAAAAGAAATGCCGTTTTTTTTAAAAGAAGCGCTGATAGTGACAGAGGATAGAAAATTTTATCAGCATCCTGGTATAGATATTAAAGGCATTTTACGGGCAGCAATAAAAGATATTGCTGCTCGAAACTTTGTGGAAGGAGCAAGCACAATAACCCAGCAGCTTGCGAAAACACTTTTTTTGACCAACAAGAAAACTCTTTACAGAAAGATCAGGGAAGTTGTTTTGGCTTTTCAGCTGGAACGGCGATATACAAAAGATGAAATATTGGAGCTTTATCTGAATCAGGTCTATTTCGGGAGTGGCGCCTATGGTGCCGCATCCGCGGCCAGGGTTTTTTTCGGCAAATCTGTGAAAAATTTAACCCTTGCCGAGTCTGCACTCATCGCAGGGATGCCCAAAGCTCCTTCTGTTTATTCTCCTTTTGCAAACAGGGGGCTTGCCATAAAACGTAAAAATATAGTTTTAAGGCAGATGCTGATAACAGGTAAAATAGACCAAAAGACTTATGAAGCAGCAGCAAATGAGCCCCTTTTTTTTAAGGGTCGGATCAAAAAGTCTACCAGGGCTCCTTTTTATGTGCAGTATGTCGTAAAAGCCATGGAGAAAATGCTGGGGCCGTCGATACTTTATAGGGGTGGACTTGTGATCAATACAACGCTTTGTTTTGATTTGCAAAAAGCTGCTGAAAAGGCTGTGGCATCCGGGCTTTTGACCATTTGTCAAAGAATGGAAAAAAATAATATTGAAACCTCGGATCTTGAGGGTGCCCTTGTTTCCATTGATGTGGCCACCGGTGGTATTCTTGCCATGGTGGGGGGGAGAAATTACAGCAAAAGTCCTTTTAACAGGGCAGTAACAGCAAAAAGGCAGCCTGGTTCCGCGTTTAAGCCGATTCTTTACGCTTATGCCATTGAACATGGCTTCACCCAGAATGCCATGATACTCGACGCCCCTGTGGGGTTTAAGGGTGCAAATAAAGGAAAAGACTGGGAGCCTAAGAATTATTCAGGGGGATATGAAGGGGAAATTACCCTGAGGCGGGCCCTTGCTTTTTCTAAAAATATACCTGCAGTGAGGCTGATTGAAATGCTGGGGCCCTCTCCTGTAGCCCATTTTGGACGGACTCTCGGTCTGAAATCGACTCTTTTACCCAATCTTTCCCTTGCTTTGGGGACATCAGAAGTGACTCTTTTAAATTTAACCTCTGCTTATGCTGTGTTTGCAAACAGAGGAAACAGGGTAAGCCCCTTTGGTGTGGCTGAGGTTGTTGGAAGTGATGGACGAATAATTTGGAAAAAAAAACCTGAAAAACAGGTTGTTATGTCTCGTGCCAATGCTGCGGTGATAACCGATATGCTCCAGGGAGTTATCAAAGAGGGGACCGGTAAAAATGCCAGGGTAATAGGCCGTGCCCTTGCTGGTAAAACCGGAACAACAACAGGTTATGGTGATGCGCTTTTTGTCGGGTATTCCCCTGATATGGCAACAGGGGTATGGGTCGGACGCGACAGGCACGGAACCCTGGGAAACTTTGAGACCGGTGCAAAAGCAGCACTTCCAATATGGATCGAGCTCATGGGATATGCTCTGAAAGATAAGCCTTTTCATTATTTTGATATTCCCGATAGTGTGGTTTTAGTTGATATTGATTCTATCACAGGGGGGCTTAAAACTGATGAATCCTCTGAGTTTTTTAAAGGAATGTTCATAAAAGGGTCAGAACCAGGGGAGTGATGAAGACCCGGTTTAAGATTTTTTTTTTGAATTCACATTTTTTTTGCAAAGTATACTTGACTTATAGATATTAATTGGAATAGATAAAAATATGGTTTCTATTGAGTCAGCAGGAATTACCGATGTGGGTAAAAAAAGAGAGCTAAATGAAGATTCTCTTCGTATGGATTATTCCTTGAATCTTTATATTGTCGCTGATGGCATGGGGGGGCATCTTGCCGGAGAGGTGGCCAGCAAGATGGCAGTGGATGAAATATGCCGTTTTATGGGTAAACATAAAACTGGAACCATGGAAAAAGATGTTGGTTCTGATGATATTTTATCCGAAGAAGCGTGCCAGCTTTTTTCCAGCATTGAATATGCGAATAGTAAACTCTGTCAGGCCGCTGCTTTAAATGAGTCACTTCGGGGTATGGGTACCACCGTTGCGATTGCTTATTTTATTGATAAAACCTTTGTGGTCGCTAATGTTGGCGATAGTTCCGTATATATGGTGCATGATGGCGAAATAGAGATGGTTACTGTGCCCCATACTCTGGCTGATGAACATCCCGACTTTAAACTTGAAGGTGGTATGTTTGAAAATATGCTCACACGGGCTTTAGGTGCGGATGAGACAGTGGCTCCTGATATTTGTGAAAGCCAGTTTTTTTATGATGATATTTTTATAATATGCTCCGATGGATTAAGCCGAAAAGTTACTTCAGAAGAGATGCTTGATGTAGTAACCCTGAATACACCGAAAGAGGCCTGTAAAATTTTTGTGGGTATGGCCAATGATCGCGGAGGGGATGATAATATTTCGGCTGTTGTTTTAAGGATAAAAAAGCCCAGGGGAATTCTTGGAAATATCTGGAATTTTTTTCTTCATACTTCAGATAGGCTGCGTGATTATTTGCGAAAAATAATTTAATGAAAAGGGGTGCTTTTAATGCCGACTTTGATTCTTAAGTTTAAGGATAACATTATTCAAGAGTACCAGCTCAACAAAGGATCAGTGCTAATAATAGGGCGGGCTAAAGATGCCGATATACATATAGACAATCTGGCAGTATCAGGGCGGCATGCTAAAATCGACAGTGTGGGTGATAATTTTCTCCTTACCGATCTTAAAAGTAAAAACGGAACCCTTGTAAATGATGCTGTGATAGCAACCTATTATCTGCAGCAGAATGACACCATTGCAATAGGAAAACATACACTTGTTTTCAGCCTTGGAGCTGGTGAAGCTGTCCCGGAACATGCAGCCATTGATGAAGATAAGACAATGGTAATTGATGCGGATATGCGTCAAAATATGATGGACAGGGCAGCAGGTGCTGAAACTGGAGGTCAGCAAGCCCATGGTGTAATATCATTACTGGAAGGGGGAACAGGTGAAATAAAAATTTCTAAAAAAGTGATAAAAATAGGGAAAGGCTCATTTTGTGATATAGTTGCCAAGGGCTTTCTTATTGGTAAAGTAGCAGCAACTATCAGCAGCAGGCCCAAGGGCTGTTATATGAGTTATGTTGGCGGTTTTGCCAAGCCAAAGGTTAATGGTAATTCTGTTCGTAGTGCAGTTCAGCTGAAAGAATTTGACATTATACAGGTGGGTTCAGTAAAAATGCAGTTTGATATTAAAGCCTGAATAAAGGGGCATGGGTTTATCCATCAGCATGGTTTATTTCAAAATGTTTATCAAGACGCATGGTTTTAAAAAGTTTGTAAATATCTGGTGAAGCATTTGTTATAATCAATTTTCCTTCTTTCTGATTCAGAGTGTTATGAAGCACTATTAACACTCCTATTCCAACAGAGTCGACCATTTTAATTCCAGCCATGTTTATGGTTAATTCAGTAATTCCACTGTCAATTAATTCCACCTGTTTTTTCCTGAAATCTTTAGCCATTGACGCAACAATATCAGTCCCCGGTGTAACAGTCTTTTTTTTTGTCATTTTATCCTCTTTTTTTTATCTTAGGAACGAAAATTTTATAAGTTGAACGAAATAGCTTGTCTTTTGGCCCATCTTTCGTTGCATCAAAGG
>CAZNFB010000033.1:0-16110 GCA_964572105.1 uncultured Desulfobacteraceae bacterium | reverse complement strand
TGAATATACTGCAACTGTTTCTGCCTTTTGCATTGCCGGCAAATATATAAATAATGAGAGAATGTAACTATTTTTACCCAGGCAATAAAGCCTGGGTAATTTGCTATTGGAGGGTATATGGATTTTTTTTTAAAAAAAAATAAAAAAACACCCAATGAAACAGGATTGCCGGACAACCCTGTAAACATGGAGACGCAGGAATCCTTTTTCACAGCGATTCGGGCGTTATTATACTGTCTAAAAGAATTTTCCCTGGACAGTGAAGAGTTAAAGACCAAAGAATATCGTAAATCAATGGAAAATTTATCTGAAAAATTTGTGGCTAAAAATAGAACAAAAAAAATTCTTTCAGCTTTTGATAAAGACAAAAAAAAGATCCTTTTATTCATAAACAAGCAGAAAAATTATATTTATGACAGAGAAAAAGAATTCAGGGATATCATAGAGCTGCTGAACAAAGCCATGCTATCCTTAAATAGTGAAAATCAAAATTTTAATCAGAAAATTTTTCAAAGAAGTGAAAAAATTGAAAAAATAACCCTGCTTGACGATATCAAGGAGATAAAAAACGCCTTAAAGCAAGAGGTTAACCATATTAAAACAGCAATAACAGAAAAGCAGAAGCATGATGCAGATCACCTGAACATACTTTCAGGCCAGGTCAACTCCCTTAAAACTGAATTAAAAAAAGCAAAAACAGCTGCCGTGATTGATGGTTTGACAGGCCTTCATAACCGAAAGGCTTTTGATGATTTTATAACAGATCTTGTGGCGCAAAGTTCTGTTATTGACTCCGGATTTTCCATCCTCATGGCGGATATTGATGACTTTAAACAGGTCAATGATCTTTACGGCCATCAAGCAGGAGACGAGGCACTGACCACAGTTGCTCAACGCTGTGAAAAATTAACCAGAGACAACGATTTCTCGGCAAGATATGGCGGAGAGGAGTTTGTGATTATTCTCATGGGGGCATCATTAAAAAACGCTGTTAAAAAAGCTAATCAAATATGTAACAATATTAGCTCTACAGATCATTTAATAAAAACACTTCAAGACAATAAAAGGTTAAAACTTACAATCAGCATAGGGATTGCAACTTTCAATAAAAAAGATACAGCTGAAACTCTCATTGGCAGGGCAGACAAGGCTCTTTATGCTGCCAAAGCACTTGGCAAAAACCGAGCTGTTTCCGAAGACTATATAGAATAGGCCGCAGCTTCCAATACTTTTCCGCTAATACTGTGAAAATGAATCAGTAGCGCCTGGCTATGATCTCCCCGTATTTTTCTTGCAACGCCCTAACCAGACACTACTGATTTGCAACAGATTCTTTCTTTGCGACCTCTTCTGCGTAAGTTTTTCAAGATTTTAATCATTAATCAGATTATACCTGTTGCTATGCATATCAGCTTTTTCTCAACACCATTTTTTCTCCCCCACACAAAACAAGACAAAATATCATAAAAAAAGTAGAAAATGTCTTATATTCCACACCTTCAAAAAACTATATTTTTTATAAGCCATACGTTTTCCAATAAATACCGATAGTTGATTCTTAGCAATGCAAGACGGCATTATTTTTGCAGCATATATTTTTTGTGGCATATTTCACTTAATTATTATAATTTATCATTATTTTGTCATAACTTAATATTCTTTATTTGCTACTGCACCACCATAAAGAGATCATTTGCAGCGCAAATGTTTTCTGCAAGAACAGTCTTGCAAATGGTTTTATAGATTAAATCAATAGTTTGTTGGTTAATATGTAATAATATAGGAAATTTGTTTTATAGTGATGTACTTTTCCAGCACACTTCCTCTGTAATTTCTCTACATTTTCCCTTTTGTTGAACGATTTTCAAGGCATTGTTTTGAATAATTATTTTTATTTAACATTAAGTTAATTCTAAAAAGGAGATAACTAATAATGGCAACAACCACAAAAGATCAAGAAATTCAAGATTTATTGGACAAAAGACAATATTGGTGGTGGGCAGAAAAAGCCCGTTCAAGCAGAATCGATTATTTAAGAAAAGCCGTATGGTCAAAAGCCTCAAAAGGTGCTTCCTACCTGCCTGGCACAAAAGTATGTGAATATGGCCCCAAAATTTACGGAGAGGTTTTTGACAGGCCCGAAGCAAAATTTGAGCCATATATGATGACATGGGCAAAAGCACTGGAAAGGGTCAATGACGAAATACCAATTTTTATTGTGGACAAATCAAAAATAATTGGTAATTGTTCTTCTGCTCCCCATAAAATTTTCTGGACCCCCAATGGATCCTTCTCATTTAACGAAGATTTTTTTAATGATAAAGATGAGCTGATTGATCTTGACCAGCGTGATGATGTTCAAAAAGCTCTGGAAATTATGAAGCCTTTCACGCAACAGGCTATGACTGAAAGGCTTTTAAGCAAACGACAGATGATTATGTGCAGAACAGCCCAAACATATACTGGAGGCCCCCATCTTGAAACAACTGCATATTGCACATCCCACTTTACCTATTACAAAAAAGGTTATAATGCAATTCTTGAAGAGGTTGACGGCCATTTAAAAGAGGCTGATGAGGTCCTTTACAAAGTTGGGGCAAGACCTGATTTTGATAAAGAATATCACTATCTTCAGAGAATCGATAATTGGAAGGCAATGAAGATCACCCTTGAATCTGAAATTCGCCATGCCAAAAGATTAAGCAGACTTGCAAAAATCATAGCTGAAAATTTTGAATCCGACCCCAATAGAAAGCAGGAACTTCTTGATATTGCCGGGTATTGCGCCCATGTACCTGCAAACCCCCCAAGGACTTTCCCAGAGGCCCTGCAGTTTGAACACATTCAGACAATGTGCCGAAAACGAGAAAAATCAGATGCTTCATGGCCCACACACAATGACTGGTGGTTCTGGGAATGGTACGAACAAGACGTAATTAAAGATAAAACCCTTACAAGGGATGAGGCTTTGGAATATATCTGTGAATATCTGATCAGAGCCTTTGAATACGGCAGCTGCAGAAATCGTCAGAACCGGGAACTTTCAACAGGGGATGTTGCTGCATACGTCTGGACCCTTGGAGGAATGGCCCCCGACGGCACCATGAAATATAATGACCTTACTAATATCTTCCTAGAGGCAGCACGCCTTGTAAGATGCACTTCTCCGACCTTTGCATTGAGATATAACAAGGATATGCCGGCTGATGTTTTAAAAAATGCCTTTGAGTGCATACGTCATGGCCTGGGATATCCCAATATGCGTAATGATCAGGTTCTCATTAAATCGAATATATTCTGGAGCGGAACCCCGGAAGAAGAAGCCAGAACATGGACTGCCCAGGCATGTATTGTTCCATGTCCTGAAACAAAAGACGGCTGTATGCCTGCACGCTATTCCTCAAGCGCAACCATGGGTTCTAAATGTGTTGAACTTGCCATTTGGAATGGGTTCAACCCTGTATTTAACATGCAGATAGGCCCTAAAACCGGCGATATAACAAAAATGACCTATGAGCAGTTTGTCGATGCTGTAATAGAACAGTATAAAGTCATATTCTGGGAGGCCTGCAAAATACGGAACCTGGCACGCTATGTGGAAGAAAAAATGGGAAGACCCCACCTCAGTGCCACATATGAACGATGTGTTGAAAAAGGGATTAACTGCTTTGAGCGTCGTGAATATGGAAACAACTGGGTCACAAATTTCATCTGGATGGACGGAATGGATTCCATTGTTGCGGTCAAAAAGCTGGTATTTGATGACAAAAAATATACCATGGAGCAACTCCTTGAAATGCTTAAGGCAAACTGGGAGGGTTATGAGAAAGAACGTATGGATTTTGTCAAAACTCCTAAATGGGGTAATGATGACCCATATGCAGATGATATTATTGTAAATGTCCATGAGAGAGTTCGTGATGACATATGTCTCCCTGCTCAATCCTGGGGTACAAGAGCAAAAGGGATACCCATGGTTCCCCAGAACATAGCCGCTTATACTGTGGGAGGCGCATTATTAGGAGCACTTCCCAACGGAAGACGCCTGGGAGATACCTGTTATGACGGTGGATGTTCACCCGGAGCAGGGCTTGATAAAAAAGGACCCACTGCAGTATTAAATACAGTGGGGAAATTAACCCATGAAAACATGTTCCGGGCGAATCTTTTGAATCAGCGGCTCTCACCTGTACAGATGACCGGAGATAAGGGCTTTGATATCTGGAAGGCCTATATTGAATCATGGTGTGATCTGGGGATTAATCATGTTCAATTTAACATAGTCGATAATGAGACTCTTCTTGCAGCACAAAAAGAACCTGAAGAATACCATGAGCTCCAGGTACGTGTGGCCGGATACAGTGCACATTTTACCAGCCTTAACAAAAAGACCCAGGATACGATTATGGCCAGAACCATTCAGGAGATCTAAATCTCTTAATTTTTTTTAAATAGTATCAATATTTATTCTTTTAAAGCTCCGCTATACGCAGTCAATGGCGGAGCTTTAAACTATTGCCCAATCAGCAAATTGCTAATCATTCACAAATATAGCAAGCCTACCATTGGGGGCTATCCGCCAACCAGCAGCAAAAATATTCACAGCAAGCTCTAATATGAAACAAATCTTCCTATATCCACCGCCACACAGTAGTGCCCGTCACACAAATAATTTCACTCCTTTATCGGTCGTCGGCGTATTATAATACGCCTTCCTCGTTCCTTCATACTGATCATTTTTAACAAGACAAAATGTCATAAAAAAAGTAAGAATTGTCTGCTCCCATAACCCCTCAGAAACCCTATTCTTTCCAAAGTCTGGATATATTCTATAAATTCAACAAGTTGTTTTCGTGCAATGCAAACCGGCATTGTTTTTGCTATTTATCTTTTAACGTACGCAGAAAAAATTATTATAGTCGGATGTTATTTTGTCTGTCCATATGTAACAACATAATAATTTTACTTTCTGATAATATAATTTCCCAACATCTTACATTAGTGAGCTTTTTTTCACCTTTTATTAAACGATTCTCAAGACATTATTTTGGATAATTATTTTTATTTAACATTAAGTTAATTCTTAAAAGGAGATAACTAAAAATGGCAACAACTACAAAAGACCAGGAGATTCAGGAGTTATTAGACAAAAGGCAGTATTGGTGGTGGGCAGAAAAAGCCCGCTCAAACAGGATCGATTATTTGAGAAAAGCCGTATGGTCAAAAGCTTCAAAAGGTGCATCTTACCTGCCTGGAACAAAGGCCTGTGAATATGGCCCTAAAATTTACGGAGAGGTTTTCAGTCGACCCGAAGCAAATTATGAACCATATATGATTACATGGTCAAAGGCATTGGCAAAGGTTAATGACGAAATACCTATTTTTATCGTGGACCAGGCCAGAATAATTGGTAATTGTGCTTCTGCTCCCCATAAAATTTTCTGGGTACCCAATGGGTCATTCTCCTTTAATGAAGATTTTTTTAATGATAAAGACGAGTTGATTGATCTTGATGAGCGCGATGCAGTGGAAAAAGCCCTGGAAATCATGAAACCTTTTACACAGCAGGCTCTCACTGAAAGAATTTTAAGTAAGCGTCAAATGATTATGTGCAGAACATCCCAGACATTTACAGGCGGTCCCCACCTTGAGACTACTGCATACTGCACATCCCACTTTGGGTATTACAAAAAAGGTTACAATGAAATCCTTAAAGAGATTGACGGCCATTTAAAAGAGGCGGATGAAATCCTTTACAAAGTTGGCGCAAGACCCGATTTTGATAAAGAATACCATTACCTTCAAAGAATCGATAACTGGAAGGCGATGAAGATCACCCTTGAATCTGAAATTCGCCATGCCGAACGATTAAGCAGACTTGCAAAAATAATAGCAGAAAATTTCGAAACTGACCCCATCAGAAAACAGGAGCTCCTTGAAATTTCCGGGTATTGCGCCCATGTCCCTGCAAACCCGCCGAGAACTTTTCCAGAGGCTTTACAGTTTGAACATATCCAGACCATGTGCCGAAAAAGAGAAAAATCGGATGCTTCATGGCCAACCCATAATGACTGGTGGTTCTGGCAATGGTACGAACAAGACGTAATTAAAGATAAAACCATGACAAGAGATGAGGCTTTAGAATTAATCTGTGAATACCTGATCAGGGCTTTTGAATATGGGAGCTGCCGTGACAGGCAATATCGTGAGCTTTCAACAGGGGATGTTGCGGCGTATGTGTGGACTCTTGGCGGAATGGCTCCCGACGGTTCCATGAAATATAATGATCTCACCAATATTTTTCTCGAAGCAGCACGGCTAGTCAGGTGTACCTCACCCACCTTTGCATTGAGATATAACAAGGATATGCCGGCTGATGTTTTAAAAAATGCTTTTGAGTGTATCCGTCACGGCCTGGGGTATCCAAATATCCGTAATGACCAGGTTCTGATTAAATCGAATATATTCTGGAGCGGAACCCCTGAAGAAGAGGCCAGAACATGGACTGCCCAGGCATGTATTGTTCCATGTCCTGAAACAAAAGATGGCTGCATGCCTGCACGCTATTCATCAAGCGCAACCCTTGGCTCAAAATGCGTGGAACTGGCCATTTGGAATGGATTCAATCCTGTGTTTAACATGCAGATAGGCCCAAAAACAGGCGATGCGGCAAAAATGACCTATGAGCAGTTTGTTGATGCCGTAATAGAACAGTTTAAAGTAATGAGCTGGGAAGCCTGCAAAATTCGGAACATGTCACGCTATGTGGAAGAAAAAATGGGAAGGCCCCATCTCAGTGCCACATATGAACGATGCGTTGAAGAAGGTATCAACTGTTTTGAACGTCGGGAATATGGGAATAACTGGCTTACAAATTTCATATGGATGGATGGGATGGATTCGGTTGTTGCTGTCAAGAAGCTGGTATTTGATGAAAAAAAATATACCATGGCACAGCTCCTTGAAATGCTTAAGGCAAACTGGGAAGGTTATGAAAAAGAACGTATGGATTTTGTTAAAACGCCTAAATGGGGTAATGATGATCCCTATGCAGATGATATTATTATAAATATGCACGAGAGAGTCCGTGATGAGATATCTCTGCCTGCGCAATGCTGGGGAACGAGATCAAAGGGTATACCCATGGTTCCCCAGAACATAGCAGCCTATACGGTGGGTGGAGCATTGTTAGGAGCCCTTCCCAACGGAAGACGCCTGGGAGATACCTGTTATGATGGTGGTTGTTCACCCGGAGCAGGGCTTGATAAAAAAGGACCCACAGCAGTATTAAGAACAGTGGGCAAATTAACCCATGAAAACATGTTCCGTGCAAATCTTTTAAACCAGCGGCTGTCACCTGTACAGCTATCCGGCGATAAGGGGTTTGAAGTCTGGAAGTCCTATATTGAATCATGGTGTGACCTGGGAATTAACCATGTTCAGTTTAATATGGTCGATAATGAGACCCTCCTTGCAGCGCAAAAAGAACCTGAAGAATACCATGAGCTCCAGGTACGCGTGGCAGGATACAGCGCACATTTCACCAGCCTTAACAAAAAGACCCAGGATACGATTATGGCCAGAACCATTCAAGAGATCTAAAGTATTGAAACTTTTTTGAGATAAAATCGATTCAGATTGTCCATTTTTTTAAAGCTCCGTTGTGCATATAAGTTAATGAATGACGGAGCTCTAAACCATAGATTTCCCCATTGCCATTTAAATTTTTGCTAAATTTTTCAGATACGAAACTGTTGCCCAGGTGAATTCTTTCCCCATACACGGCAGTATTGCATTATTGGTAAATATGGGATCAGATTCCAGGTCGTATCTGGAAAAAAGATTGGCGGTCTCCCATAAATCAGTATGGGGTATGGGAGTATAATATGCGATTACCGGGGTTATTTTATGTTGCTTAACCATTTTAATTGACAATGCCACAGATTCGACTTCTTGTTGCGGAAGCCCTGCCAGCAGGTATGCTCCAATCTGTTTGGTCCCGAAGCCTGCGCCTGACAAACATTTTACAGCATTCGTAAATTCTTCCCTTGTTACCTTGCTATCCATTGTTTCCCTGCTTTCAAAAATTCCTGTTTCAAGCCCCAGCCGTAAAGTAGTAAAACCTGCCTTATGCATTAATTTTGCTGTTTTTTTTGAAATTTTCCTGATATGGACAGCATTGGGGGTATGAAACCTGAGTTTATATCCAGTCTTAATTATTCCCTCCAAAATGGGAATAGCATGCTTTTGTGCGTCCACCAGAAAGGCATCATCATATAAAACAAAATCCAGGATCTTATATTTTTTATGCCAGAATTCAATCTCTTTGATAACAGATTCTGCACTGCGCAAAATCCGTTTTGGCATTAAAAATGCCGAAGCACAGTATGCACAGGAGAAGGGGCATCCCCTGGAAGTTAAAATAGGAACATAATTTATTTTATTCTGCATGTAAAAAGCAGGATACGGATATGTATCAAGGTTATCCGGCTCAAAGCCATGGGAAGACTCCGGAGAAAAACCTGTATAATCCTCGACAATCTTCAATATCTGTTCTTCACCCGCTCCTGTTATTACAGAATCTGCACCTGAATACTTTATCGCATGTTCCGTGCATAAAGTTGCGTAAATTCCTCCGAGAAGAATCGGCACCTTTGGAAAAATTTCTCTTATTTTTTTTATTGTCTCCTGAACTCCAGGATACCAATAGATCATCATGGAAGTAATCAAAACAAGATCGGGCACCGGCAATGATTTAAGATCGGCTTCAAACCAATAATCCTTAATTCCGTATCTGGAAAAATTCCTTGGTATGGCAGAAAGCAGTTTCGGCTTTTCAATGGGTGTTTTAAGGTAGGGTCCCTTGCCGTATTTTGATTTTGAACCGGAGGAAGGGCTTTTAGCATGAAACCTGTCAAGACAATCTATATAGGAAACAGAAAAACCATGGGCCTTTAATATTGCGGCAATATATAAAAGGCCCAGGGGCTTTGCCCAAAAATCATAAGCAGCAAAATCATGTATCCATGGATTTACCAGAAGAATATTCGGAATGTCCAGTCTCACTGTTCCCTCGAAAAAGAACGAATGGAGTTTTTATAATTTTTCAAAAGCTAAATCTTTTCTATTTTTTTTTCAGGGAACAAACCCATAATTTCCTGTTCATTGGCCCCGCAAATGCCCCTTTCCGTAATAAAACCGGTCACGAGCCTTGCAGGGGTAACATCAAAGGCATAATTTGCAGCCGGACTTTCTTTGGGGGGAATAAGAACATTTATTATTTTACCATTATTCATCCCTTGCACATATCTTATTTCATCGGGATCTCTTTCTTCAATGGGGATATCCGCAATTCCATCTTTACATTTCCAGTCAAAAGTGCTGGAAGGGAGGGCAACATAAAACGGAATACCGTTATCATGCGCAGCCAGCGCCTTAAGATAGGTTCCGATTTTATTGGCCACATCTCCAGTATGGGTGGTTCTGTCTGTGCCGACCAGGACAATATCCACCATTGAATGCTGCATAATATGCCCACCTGCGTTATCTGTTATTACAGTATGTTTTACCCCGTGCTCACCGAGTTCCCAGGCAGTAAGTCGTGCCCCCTGATTCAAGGGTCTGGTTTCATCCACCCATACATGAATATCAATCCCCTTATCAAAGGCCGCATAAATCGGAGCGGTGGCGGTTCCATAATCTACACATGCCAGCCAGCCAGCATTGCAGTGGGTAAGAATATTTACTATACCCCCATTTTTTTTACGACTGATTTCCTGAATCAAAGAAAGGCCGTGCTCACCTATTTTTTTACAGTTTTCAGCCTCCTCCTCGGTTATAATGGCTGCTTCGCTTTGGGCTGCATTTAACCTTGCTTCAGGATCTTTAACTTTTGACAATACAAAAAGCATCCTGTCAACGGCCCATGCAAGATTTACCGCAGTAGGTCTTGCACTCTTTAATCTGTCGCACTCTTTTGAGAGATATTCATTTTTATCAATTTCGGTAAATGAATTTAGAACCGCAAGATAAACACCATATGCAGCGGTTGCCCCGATAAGTGGAGCTCCCCTCACATACATTTCACGGATAGCTTTAATTGTATCATCAACAGATTTTAAATCAGCAATAACAAATTCATGGGGAAGAAGCCTCTGATCAATTATTTTGACAGTTTTGGAACTATGATCCAACCATATGGGCCTGAGTTGTTTTCCGTTTACTTGCATAATATAAAAAGTCTATAGATTTAAGTTATAAAAATTTTTTTCGGCAGCTTCAAAAATAAGAAAGATTTACCCAAACTTATTTTTGAAGCTGGAAGTTTCCTCTGGCTGCTATTTTATTCTTCTAAGTGTGGTAACACAATTGGTTGCCGCAGATCCACCCACGTTAAAAGCCACTCCTATTTCAGGAGTTCCCTTTTTAGGAGCAAGCCCTATTGGTTCACCAACAAGCTGTTTATATGCAAGTGCATGCATTGATGCGCCTGTAGCCCCCACAGGATGCCCCTTGGCCTTTAAACCACCGGAAAGGTTAATGGGACAAGTATCGTCAGGGGTATATTTACCATCAATATAATCCCATCCGCCCCGCCCGTCTTCTGAAAGCCCCAGGGCTTCTGTGCAAAGAATCTGATTAATAGTAAAACAATCATGAACCTCAGCAAAATCAAGGTCATTAATGGTAATCCCTGCTTCTTCAAAAGATCTTTGAACAGCTACTTTACCCGCCATAAGCTCATGCATATTTGGTCTTACTTTTTCCTGAAGCCTTTCGGTTGCCTGGCCTATTCCGGCAATTTCAACAACCTTATTACTAATCGATTTAGCTTCATCGGTTGTGGTCAACACCAAAGCGGCAGCCCCGTCTGTAACTAAAGAACAGTCATGGAGTCTCAGAGGTGGTGCCACCATGGGATTACTCCCTTTACCCGTATCAGGAAGATTCAAAATTGCCTCTGCAGTCTGCAGTCCAAGTTTATCCTGGGGACTCCCTTTCCCAAAATGTGCAAGGGGATTTTCCAAAGCATTTTTATAGCAAAAGGCAGAAACATGAGCTAACATTTTACGCAGTTCATCAGGTGTCAGATTGTAGTGTTCCTGATAGCCCTTGGCATATGCAGCAAACAGCATGGGAAATGTCATGCCGCCAACACCCTCTGTAGGCCAATGGGAACAACAGGCAAGGGTGTGTGTCATATCCTTTGTGTTGAGCATATTCATCTTTTCAACACCTATGACCAGCACCCTGGAAAATCTTCCGGATTCAATTCCGTAAAGCGCATTATATACTGCAAGGGACGAGGAAGCACAGGCTCCCTCCGTTCTTGTGGTGGGTACGAATCTTAGATCATCAGGAGCCACTTCAAGCCCCAGAGGCCCGATATGTTCCTGATTTATAAATTTGGCAGGGGAACAGGAGCCGATCCAGATACCATCAATATCCTTTGGTTCAAGGCCGGCATCTGCAATAGCCCCTTTACCGGCCTCAGTAATCAAGTCATAATAAGATTTTGTATCTGTAATTTCTCCGGTCTCTCTATTTTTTTTAACAAAAGCTCCAAACTTTGTATTACTAGCTCCGATTATACTTACTTTACTCATAAAACCCCTTTTTTTATAAAAAAAATAAAATTATTTTAAAACGGAAGTTATTATATAACAATCTATAGGCTCAACTCTAACATCTGACCCCCAAAGTTAGAATAACCCCTTATTTTACCGTATGCATTAAAAAAGGATAGCATATTTAGCATAATAAAGGTAGAATTTTTGTAAAAGGATTGATAAACTTATAACATTTTGATGTAATTATTCAGCTGAAATACATAGTTTCAGGTGTAATCTGATTAAACCTGAAACTTGTCTGGAATCAGCATCTTTCAAATAGCTGAATATTTACATTTCGATAAAAAAAATGGCTAAAGCTTTAAAATATTTCAGCCGATATAAGTAACATGCCCTCCTAAAAAAAGGAATATATTATGGAAACCGACAAAATAGGTACAATACAAGCTAATATAATACAGGAAATCCATCCAACTGTATTGAACAAATCTTTGAATGAAAAAGAAGAAGCGGTTACAGTCGCTGATGATAATGCCCAAAAAGACTTACAGCCAGCAACTCCGGGCACTGGGGAAAACGTCGACTTATTTGCATGATGCCCATTGCCTGGTTTTGATTATTAAATTAAAATCGTAAGGCCATTTCGAGGAGGGCATCTCAAAATGGCTTTTTTTTTTACCTGTTGACAATTAACTCCCCTGTGATCCAAAAATTATTCAACAAACAGCTCGACAACCTCACAAGAAAACCCCTGTGTCAGAATAATGACAAGCGACATCAGTCAATTGTTATACATCCCCTCTTACCCCAAGATTATCACAATAACCACAACATTTTTCATGGAAGGCTGGAAAAAGCTTGCTACAGCTCCTGAAATTATAAAAAAAGTCACTTTTTGACAATCTGGCAAAATAGAAAAAGTCGCCCCGCTTTTTTCCAGTCCCGCTCCATACCATTGTTGTAAGCCCCTTCCGAACGCTGCAATTTGCTTTTTATGAAGCTGCAGGATTTACCAAAACCTAAACCGATGTTTGCTGAATTATGCAGCAATGATTGTTTTGGGAGCATACCACATTTTGTATGGAAGTCTAAATTGATTTTTACTAAATCCCGTTGCAGGGTTATAAAGAATACCAAATTATCTTTCATTTTTTGTTGTGCCGACCAAAGCATATGGGTTATTAAGAATTCATTGGGAAATTACTTTTTTTGCAGTATTTAATTCATTATTTTTTCAGGGAGATTTTTCATGAATAAAAAAGAAACCGTAAAAAAAATATTGACCAAAATATATGGTGATCAAAAGGGGCTCAATGCATTTAACAGAATAATTCCACAAATAAATAAATTCCCAAAAACAGAGGGGGAAAAAAAAGAATATTTTTCCCACGAAGATATTATTCTTATTACATATGGGGACACATTAAACTCAGGCGATGCCACCCCTTTAAACACCCTGTCAAAATTTGCCGACAAATATTTTGCTAAAGTCTTCTCAGCAATACATATTCTCCCTTTTTATCCCTTTTCTTCAGATGACGGCTTTTCTGTTATAGATTTTCTTAAGGTCGACCCAAATCTGGGGACATGGGATGATGTTGCCGAGTTAAATAAAAAATTCGATCTTATGTTTGATCTTGTATTGAATCATATTTCTGCAAAAAGTCCATGGTTTGACAAGTATCTAAAGGGTGAAAAAAGCTTCATGGATCTTGCCATGGAAGTAGACCCTTCAACTGATTTATCAAAAGTCACAAGACCCAGGTCTTTACCTCTTCTAACTGAGTTTACAAAAAATTCCGGGGAAAAAGTCAATATATGGACGACTTTCAGCGAGGATCAGGTCGATCTTAATTTTAAAAGTTTAGACGTCCTGGAAAAAATGATTAATGTCCTTTTGTGGTACGTTCAGCAAGGAGCAAAAATTGTCCGACTTGATGCAATTGCATATTTATGGAAAGAGATTGGAACCAGCTGCATTCACCTTTCCAAAACCCATGAAATGGTTAAACTTTTTCGAGCAATACTGAACATGATTGCCCCTGATGTTATTATCCTAACTGAGACAAATGTTCCCCATGATGAGAATACAAGCTATTTTGGAGATGGAGATAATGAGGCCCAAATGGTATACAATTTTACCCTCCCTCCCCTTCTTCTCCATACTCTTGTCAAAGGGGACGCATCGATTTTATCATCCTGGGCAAAGGAGTTGCAACTGGACAATGGACAAAATACCTTTTTTAATTTCACGGCCTCCCATGACGGCATTGGCGTACGCCCCCTTGAAGGAATCCTTCCTGCTGATGATATAAACAGGCTTGTTGCTTTTGTTAAAGAAAACGGTGGCAGTGTCTCCTATAAAAAAAATTCTGACGGGACTGAAAGTCCATATGAACTAAACATTACATATATTGACGCATGCCGGAACAATACCAGCAGCAAAGATCCATTACACATACAAAGATTTCTCTGTTCCCAGGCTATCCAGTACTCCCTCCCTGGAGTACCTGCCACCTACATCCACAACATTCTCGGCTCACGTAATTGGACAAAAGGAGTTGAAAAAACAGGTAGGCCAAGATCAATAAACAGAGAAAAATTACAGGTAAACGACATTATATCACAATTAAAAGAGGACACCTCCTTTCGGGCCCAGGTATTTTCCCCTTATATTGAGCTGATAAAGATAAGAAAAAGTCAAAAGGCATTCCACCCAAACGGCTCTTTTGAAATAATGGAAATTAATCCAAAAGTGTTTGCCATAAAAAGATCTTTCAAAAACCAGATTATAATTTCACTAACAAATATTTCATCAAAAAAGACAAATATATCTTTGCCGGACAATCTTCCCAGGTACATGGAGAATCTTTTTTCACAGGAACAAGTGTCTTTAAATTCAATTACTTTAAATCCTTATCAATATATATGGCTGAGCCATTACCAGTAACGCAACACAAGAAGCCTGTTGATCCATCACTTGTAATCGGCGCTATATGAAGACAATAATTTTCAAACTATGAATAGAGGAATTCTATAAACGGGGCTGAATGTATATTTCTGCTAAATTTCTTGTTTTATTATTACTGATTAACTGTGCGCCCCCTTTTGTATCATTTTACATGGGAGAAAAATGGAACAAGCCCATTGACTGTGGTCTAAAGTTACGTGATGGCAGGTTTCTCCTTGGACCTCACAAAACATTCAGGGGCCTTGCAGCAGCCATTTTAACCGGAATCATAATAGGATTATTGGCAGGTTTCCCATGGCATACAGGCCTATGCGTTGGGATACTCAGCATGACCGGAGATCTCTTCTCCAGTTTCATTAAACGCCGTGCAGGTAAAGCGAGCGGAACTACTCTTCCGGGATTTGACCAGTTTTTTGAAGGGTTCCTCCCTATTATTTACTTTTACCATAAATTTTCCATTGGAAAATCAAGCTTTTTCCTCCTTTTAATATTATTTTGCATTTTCGCCTATACTGGATCATGGTTTTTAAAAATAAATTTACACAAAAAATCGAAAACCCAAAAAAAAAAGTATAACAGAAAAAATTCCTTAATAACACAGCTTAGAGAAATAAAATCTTGTAAAATTACAACAAATCCGCTGCACCATTTTATAAATTTTGAAGATGCATTTTATTATCACTTTTTTATGAAAACAGTTTTTAAAATTTTAGGTCTTTATAAAAAGGGAGTTAAAAATGCGCTTAACATCAAATTTGTACACAGGACGTTCTATTTTTCAGATTTGCCCGAGGATTTTAATGATTATTCCATTCTCTTTCTCTCAGATCTTCATTTAGACGCATTAAAAGATTTGCCTGAACTAATTATTGATATAGTCAGTTCTGTTTCGGTTGATCTTTGTATCTTGGGTGGAGATTACAGGGCAAGCATGCACGGGCCCTATGAGGATATAGTTTCCACAATGGGAAATATTGCAAAAACAATTAAAGCAAAAGATGGTATATATGCTGTACTGGGGAATCATGATTGCATTGAAATGATTCCAGCGCTCGAAAAAAATGGGATATCCGTTTTGTTAAATGAATCTGTTTCAATTAAAAAAACAGGCTCCCGTATCCGGCTTGTGGGAGTCGATGACCCCCATTATTATAAGTGTCACGATTTGCACAGCGCTTTTCATCAAGTTTTAAAAAAGGATTTCATAATCTTTACAGCCCACACCCCTGTCCTTTATAAAGAGGCGCAAAAATTCGGCTCTGATTTCTATCTGTGCGGACACACCCATGCCGGTCAGATCCAGATCAAAGGAATTGGGCCTGTTTTCACACATACAAAAGCACCAAGAAAATTTTGCGATGGAATTTGGGACTACCATGGGATGACTGGATATACCAGTTCAGGCGTAGGGGTGTCAGGAATTCCTGTCCGATTTAACACCCATGGGGAAGTAGTTCAAATCAAATTAAAAAGAGGGTCGGCATGAAAAAAATGTCTTTTTAACAATTAAGGACCGAAAATTTTATAAGTTGAACGAAATAGCTTGTCTTTTGGTCCATCTACTTCGTT
>CAZNFB010000032.1:0-16182 GCA_964572105.1 uncultured Desulfobacteraceae bacterium | reverse complement strand
TTACATAAAACTTTTATAAAACGTCATTTTAAAGCGTTATGCTTTAAATTTAATAGTATGGACATTAATATAATGATTTTGGGAACGCCAGTGGCATAATACGCAGGCAGCCGATAGCGCACCTAAAAATTTTACCTTAAGGCCCATAGTTACAAAAAGCTTAAATAAACATGAATTAATTATAATATCCGTAATCTTTGTAGTTGGATATTTTTTTGTTAACTTGATTTACAGCAATGCCTATAATTTTTTTTCGGCCAAACATTTCAATAAGCTCTGCAACAAGTTCACGCTTTGTTGCTCCGTATTTTACCACTATAATTACCCCGTCCACCGCATTTGCAATTGCTTTTGTTTCTGCGGATAACTGGGCGGGTGGTGAATCAATTATAATATAGCGGTCTGCATATCTTTCTTTTACCTCATAAAGCAGGTTGGACATCTTTTCTGAGGATGCAAGTTCTGAAGGATTATGGCTCATTTTTCCGGCTGGTAAAACAGTCAACTGATCGATTTTTGTTTTAAGTAAAAGGGATGATAATGATAGAGGTTTTTTAAGATAATCGCAAAGCCCTGGAGCTTTATCGTCAATATTTAGAATAGAGTTAATAGAGGGCCTCCGCATATCACAATCCATGAGCAAAACATGCTTATTACTTTTGGCAATACTTACAGATAAATTCGCTGCCAAAAAAGATTTCCCTTCATTTGGTAGAGCACTGGTGATTAGAATGGAACGTTTAATATCTCCTGAAACAGGGAATAAAATATTCGATCTGAGCATTTTAAACTGTTCAGCTTCAACCGAATTGGGATTTAATAGACTAACCAGATTTTTGTCAACATTTCTATTCTCAAATAAAGAATAGATCCCATCATCTATTATATCTTTTTCCTCTGTTTTTTTTAAATTCTTTTTTGTATAAAAAGTTTCATCTGTCGGGATGGCAGCTTCATGCTTATTACTTGCTTTTTTTAATGCATTGAAAATTTTCCCCACTTTTATTTTACCTCCGGATAAAAAAATGGATCATAATAACGTCAAAAATGAAAAATATGCTATTAAGGTCAATGTGATAATGAAGCCCAAAATAGTTAAGATATTATGCATTGTAATTTTTCGCATTTCTGTTTTATGATGTATGGTTGGTATGGTGCACAGCAAAGGGACCTCAAGATATTGTTCAATTTCTTCAATTTTTCTAAACGAGGTGTTTAAAAATTCCAGCAGGAAAATAATGGCGCCTCCAATACCCAGGCCGCATGCAATGGTGAATAGAAATAACTTTTTCATATCCGGTGAAACCGGCGTTTCCGGGAGTTTGGCAGAATCGATAATTTTAAACTGCTCCCCTTTTTGTTTCCGTTCCATGTTAACAGAGATTTCAGATTCCAGTTTTCTTTTTAAAATAGAATGGTAAGTCTCTTTAACATCCTGATAATCTCTTTTTAAGGACATTAATTCCAGCTCTCTTTTCGGTGTATCCTCCACACGTTGCTGATATTTTTTTATTCTATCGGCTATTCCGGCAATATCAAGGGATAGTTCTTTTATTTCCAATTTTAAATCTGTGTATTCCTGCGTATTGGTAAAATCTATATTTTCTTCTTCAATAGATATTTCTGGGGTCAAACCATTATCAGGCTTAGTAATTTTTTGTTGGTTTGCTGCTTCAACTTCCTTAATCATTTTTTTTAAGCGGAAAATATCTGGATGATTATCTGTATACTTTATCTTCAGTTCAGCAAGCTTTTGTTTTAAATGATTTATATCCATCATGGGATCATTGTTCTGCGAGGTTATTTTACGATTTTTTAAGTCTATCAGCCTTTTTTTTGTATCACTTAGCATCTGTTGTTTTATGAGCAGCTGCTCTTGTAATCTGTCAAGAAATCTCAGGTTTGCCTCAAGTTGTTCAGGGAGACTTCCCATATACTTTTTGCGGTAAAGCCTATGCCTTTCTTCGACCAGTTCGAGCTGGTTTCTTATATTATCTAGCTCATCGTCGAGAAAATCGGTTGTACCCATGGCTTGAGCCTCTCTGGTCTTAAGATTTTCGTCTATAAAATGATCTCCCAATAAATTTGTTATTTTCATTACCATTAAAGGATCTTCTCCCTTAAATGAGATCGTAAATGCACCTGTAACTCTTTGCGTTTTGCTTAAAGATATCTTAATATTTTGCCTTAGGAGGGCTGTTTTTTTCGTCATAAGCATGTATTGGTATTTGGCATCTTTAAATAAATCCATGTCTTTTATAATCTGCTCAAGACTAGTGCGGCTTAGAAGTTGTTTGGTTATTGCATTGAGCCTCGCATTTATGTTTGAAGAGACAATCGATTTAACATACTCTGATGGAACCTCTTGGGGCTGGACAAGAATAAGGACATTGGATTGATATATTTTGGGCAGAACGTCTATCAGATAGATTCCGGTTACAATGGCAATGCAAAGAGGGACGATAATAAGCCAGCGGTATTTTAATATTATTTCGATGATATCAGCTATTTTAATGGATGCATCTTTTTTTACCATGGCAAAGTAACCTGTTCCTGTCAGTTGCGTTAAAAATTTTTTTTATGATAATCGTTTCAACGATACTATAGAGTATGAATTGTTCTTGTCAAATGTTTTAAAACATATTATTTAAAAGAAGTCGAGACCTTTTGTTGTTGTTTATCTATATAGAGTAAACTGGAAATAAATATATTAAAATGGAGACCAATTTATGTTAAACAAAACAAAAATTGTTGCAACAGTGGGGCCTTCATCAAATACAAAAACTGTATTGAAAGAGATGATATTATCAGGAATGAATGTTGCCCGGCTTAATTTTTCCCATGGAAACTATGATGAGCATACAAAAGCTGTTAACCTCATACGTTCTTTATCCAGGGAGATGAACAGATCTGTGGGTATAATATTGGATCTCCAGGGCCCGAAAATAAGAACAGGCCTGCTGCAGGGCGGTAATCCGGTTGAATTGAAAAAAGATGAAATAATAGCCATAACTTCCAGGCAGGTTCCCGGTACTTCTGCCATGGTTTCTACTACTTATAAAAATATAGCAAAAGATGTTACTGTGGGTGATAAAATACTCATGGATGATGGATTGATTGCGTTAAGGGCTTTATCAAAAACAGAAGATACTGTAACCTGTAAAATTATAAATGGTGGAATATTAAAGGAACACAAGGGAATTAATCTGCCTGGTGTTAATGTCTCGGCTCCATCTTTAACTGATAAGGATATAAAAGATCTGAATTTCGGCATTAAGCTGGGTGTTGATTATTTTGCCCTTTCCTTTGTGCGACGTGCTAAAGATCTGGAAGAGATCAAATTGATAATAAAAAAACAGGGAGCTGACATTCCTGTTATTGCGAAGATTGAAAAACCTGAAGCAGTGGAAAATTTAGATGAAATTTTAAAGACAGCTGATGGTGTTATGGTCGCCAGAGGAGACCTTGGGGTTGAACTGAACCCGGAACAGGTTCCTGGGATTCAGAAACAGATTATACACAAGGCTATAAACAGCAATAAAATTGTTATAACAGCTACTCAAATGCTGGAAACCATGATTAACAACCCTGTGCCCACCAGGGCAGAAGCTTCGGATGTTGCAAATGCTGTTTACGATGGAACTGACGCTGTAATGCTTTCAGGGGAGACCGCATCAGGCAAATATCCGGTTGAGGCTGTACAGATGATGACCAAGATTATAACTGAGTCAGAAAAAACACCATTTATGAAATATAACCTGAAACATGAAAAAAATTCCAAGGATCTGGTTACCCAGGCCGTTGCCCAATCAAGCGTACATATACTCCATACTGTTGATGCGGCAACGATTCTGGCTTTTTCTGTATCCGGGAAAACATCTAAACTTATTTCAAAACAGCGCCCGGAAAAATTGGTTTTTTCCTGTTCACCTTCGGAGGAAGTATATAATCGTATGTCACTTATGTGGGGGGTTGTCCCCTTGCTCATACCGGAAATTTATGATACAAAACGCATTATTGAGGCAGGGGAAAATATAATTTTGGGGAAAAATTATATTAAAAAAGGTGATCTTATTGTTATTGTAACCGGTCTTGCTCTTAAAACAGGCTCTACTAATATTGTTAAACTTCACAGGGCAGGGGATGAAGAATACTTGGCATAATTAATTATAACTATTCACTCAGGTTGCCGGATATTTTATCGATGTATAAATTTTTTAAAAATGTTTTCAGGAGATCTTTTTTTTTCACGGTATCAGCTATTTTAATATTTTTGTGCGGCTGTGGAGGTAATCGCGGGTCTGAGCAGCCTCTGGAAAAAATTAAAGTCTCATTAAAAAATGCTCCTGATTATTCTATAATACTTGAAGATATGAAACAGGAAGGGAACTTTATTCCCGGATATTTTCATAAGTATCGTGTTATACAGGGCGATCAGCAGTATAAAACCGGCTGGATGAAAGTCTCTGAAAAAGATTACAGGTTAAATGAATCTTTTTTGGGAATGACCTTGGTCGCAAAAAAGGATGGAGAAGCTATATCTGGTGCTGCGCCTCCAGGCTATCAGTATGTTGGGGATCAGCGCTATGGTCGCTGGCAAAATGACCATAGAGGCGGAAACTTTTGGGAGTTTTATGGGAAATATGCATTGTTTTCTGCGCTGCTGGGAGGTATCCATCGACCCATATACAGAAGTAACTATGATGTTTATAAACAGTCTCAAAGGAGGAATGTCCCGTATTTTGGAAGGAACAATGAATACGGAACTAATGGGTCCTTTACAAAAAAAAGTCGGCCGGATTTTTACTCCCGTTATAGCAAAAGGAAGCAAATGGAAAAAACCTCATTTAAAGATAAGGTGGCCAAAAGGGTAGGCCGTACCAGAACAGGTTATCGCTCAAGAGCCGGAGGCTTTGGGAAATAGCATATGAATCTTGATGATATTATAACAGCAATAATTATGATAGTTGGGTTTTATACCCTTTTTTATGCGGGAAAGTTTGTAAATCAGCTGCTCCACAGGGAATACAATCTTATTCGTGAGCTTGTTCAAGAGGATAATCCTGCTCTTGCCCTTGGTATTGGAGGGTACTATTTAGGGCTTGTTTTGTCCATAGGTGGAGCGATTGAAGGTCCAAGCAGAGGAATAACTGCAGATCTCATAGACCTTTGTATTTACGGTGTTTTGAGTATTATTCTTATGAATCTTTCCTGGTTTGTATGTGATAAGTTGATTCTGCATAAATTCAAAATAACAGATGAATTAATCAGGGATCAAAATGAAGGTGCTGGAGCTGTTTTGTTCGGGGTATGTGTTGGGTCTGGTCTGGTTATTTTCGGTTCTGTATCCGGAGACGGGGGTACCATATGGACCGCCGTTGTATTCTGGTTTATAGGTCAGGTAATGTTGATAATTGCGGCCCTGATTTATAACATTATAACCTGCTATGATATTCATGACGAAATCGAAAAAGATAATGTTGCGGCAGGAATAAGTTTTGCCGGTGTTCTCATTGCAGCAGGTATGCTTGTGGGTACGGCTGCCAAGGCTGATTTTGAATCGTGGTCAGTTCTGTTCTCTGAATTTATACCAGTTGCTCTGTTTGGTCTTATTCTACTTCCTCTTATCCGCCTTCTCACAGACAAAATTCTTTTGCCGACTGTAAAACTTTCTGATGAAATAGCTCAACAGGAAAAACCGAATATGGGCGCTGCATATATTGAAGCCCTTTCTTATATTTCAAGCGCCTTTGTTATCTGCTGGTGTATATGATAAAAAAAAGCTCGCTTCTGAAGATATCTCTTTTTGCAACCGGATGCGCAGGCATAGTGGCTGAATTCGTTTTATCTACTATTGCCACCTATCTCATTGGGAATGCTGTTTTTCAGTGGGCAATAGTAATGTCTCTGATGCTTTTTGCCATGGGCCTGGGAAGCAGGCTGAGTCGGCATATTGCCGACAAGCTGCTGGATGCGTTTATTATTACAGAATTCGCTCTTTCATTACTTTGCGCCATATCTGCTGAACTTGCCTATGGGCTTTCTTCTTATTCCTCCTATGTAAATCTTATAATCTATACCCATGCCCTTGCCATAGGAACCCTTATAGGCCTTGAAATTCCACTTGTGATTCGATTAAATCAGGAGTATGAAGATCTCAGAGTAAATATTTCGGATGTTATGGAAAAGGATTATTTAGGGTCTCTTTTTGGTGGACTTTTTTTTGCTTTTTTTGCCCTTCCTTATCTGGGACTCACCTATACTCCCATTTTTCTTGGTTCTATTAATTTTTTAGTAGCTTCTTTGCTCTACTGGCATTTTAATTTTCTTGTAGTGAGAAAAAAACTGATCGCATTATTATTTGCAGCCTCATTTGTTTTTTTGATTCTCCTCGGATTTTTTGCTGTGCCTATAATAAGGTATGGAGAGCAGCAGAAATATAAAGATAAGGTTATCTATTCCGCTCAAACTTCATACCAGAAAATTGTAATTACCAAGTGGAAAAAGTACTATTGGCTCTATATAAATGGTCAAGAGCAGTTCTCCACATTTGATGAGGAAAAATACCATGAGCCCCTTGTGCATCCAGCAATGAGACTTTCTTCTGATATAAAAAACGTACTTATTTTAGGCGGCGGGGATGGATTGGCTTTAAGGGAAGTTTTGAAATATGATGGAGTTGAGACTGTTTTGCTGGTGGATATAGATCCGGAAATGACTTCTCTTGCTAAAAAACACCCTGTGTTACTTTCAGTCAACCAGGGCGCTTTAAACGATATCAGAGTAAAATTGATCCATGAAGATGCAGCCAGGTTTATCGCAAAGGATTCAAATATGTATGGGGTCATTATAATCGACTTACCTGATCCGGATTCCATTGATCTTATTCATCTATATTCGGAAAAATTTTATAATGAGACCCGAAAACATCTTATTGCCGGGGGTGTGCTTGTCACCCAGGCTACAAGTCCTTTTTTTGCACGGGATGCATTTTTGTGTATAATAAAAACCATGGAAAAATCAGGGTTTCATACTATTCCATATCATAATCACATACCCACAATGGGAGAGTGGGGCTGGGTTATTGGTTTGAAAAAGGAAGATGTAAAATCCTTTGATGGTAAAAAAAATATTTTGAATAGTAATTTTAAAGATATAAAGACACGCTTTTTGAATCAGGATGCTTTAATTTCAATGTTTCATTTTGGTAAAGGGATATTTGATAAAGACCGGATGGAAAAGATAAAAGTAAACTCAGAGCTGAATCCGGTTCTTTACCAATATTATCTGTCAGGCTCCTGGGGTATGTATTGAGCCATGCAGATTCCATAGGAACAGCAGACCTTGATTAACGCCTCCTGATAAATATGCGTGGAATAGTTTTTAAAACTTCTTCTGAAAAAAGACTTTCATTTCCTGAAGAATCAATTGCTGTTACAGTGAAATAATAGGTTGTGCCTCTTTTGAGGCGCTCGAAAACATGGCTTGTTTTTGTTTTATCAACGAAAACCGGTTTTTCGTATGTTTTACTGGTCGTCCCCATGTAAACATTATAACCTTTAAGATCAGTTTCAGTATTTTGCTCCCAACTTACAGTTGCTGAACGGGCTGAAAATGCGCTAAAAGCAGCACTGGAGAAAAATGTTATACTAATAAAAATAGATAGTATAATGATTTTTATAGCTTTAAACATTTGTTTAGCTCCTTTTTTTTAAAAAGTTATTTATAGTATAATAAATAGAATTTATGTAATAGGAACTGCTGGAGGCAGTAGCAATTTAAAATATAAAGTGGAAGAGGAAGATGAATAGGAGATTGTCCCTGATTGAACATGATTACGCAACTTTTAGACCATGCGCATTGGAAATAAAATAAAAAAATACTATGTTTTATATCTAAAAAACAGCAGGTTATGAGATGCAAAAATAAGTCGGGGTGAAGTTAAATAAATTGCTTGATAAATGTATCCTTTTTTATACAAGCATTGACATAAAATGATATATGATGGACTTTATAAGCAGATTCAAAACAGTAATGTCCGTTTAGGATTTTGCGTGGGGGGAGTTTAATTGTTTTTTTCAGCAATAGCGGAAAAAACAATTAAACGTCTAAGTATTTTTTTCTTATAACTTTCTAACAGGACACTACTGATTTTTATTGACCAAATATATTTATTATGTACAATCATTGGGTCGCAGATTTTATAACTTTATTGACAAATTTGATTGTAAATCTGAATTGTAATTAGTTGTGTAGCTTTTTAATAAGTTTGGACAAATTATACTAAAATCAACGTAACTATTCAGTGTCACTGATTTCAGAAACGCAACAGGTTTAATCAGATTATACCTGTTGCAGTACATGTTAGCTGAATAGTTACCTCTCAACGAGGTCTGGAATTAATTGGAAATGGCCTTTAATGTAACGTAACCATATTATGAAAGGAGTTTTTAGATTTTGATTAATATCGCATATGCAATGGGTGCACAAGGTGCATCTGGGAAGGCTGCCGGAGGGTTTGCCGCGTTTATTCCTCTTATTCTGATGTTTGTTATTTTTTATTTTCTGCTTATTCGACCGCAGCAAAAAAAACAAAAAGAGCAGCAGCAGATGATCAATGATCTCAAGAAGGGGGACAGGATAATTACAGGGGGTGGGATTTACGGTCGTATAACAGGCTTGGATGACTCCATTGTGACCCTTGAAATTGCGGAGAAGGTTCGTGTTAAAATTTCCAGGGGAAGTGTTGCAACGCAACTATCGCCCCAGGCTGGGAAAGAATAATCAGGACTATAGAGTTTTATATAAATAATTTCACTGGATTATCGGTTAAAATCTTTAGTCGACGCACTGTAGATTTTCATATAAATAATTTCATGGCGTTATCGGTCGCTGGAGTATTATAATACCCCTTCCGGCCTTTGGCCAACGTGCTAAATTTTAAAATCGGATTATTATCTGAGAATTTATTATCAGTACGCCTTTTAGGTTTTTTTCTATTTTTTTCACGTTACTGATATATTGGGGATAAAAGAATTGAAAAATATTTCATGGGTATTGGTATTATCTTTTACAGTAATTGTTATGGCAATTGTTTATGTTCTCCCCACGGCAATTCCTGATACCTGGCCTCATAAAAAAATAAATCTGGGTCTTGATCTTCAAGGTGGGATGCATCTTGTTTTGGAGGTTGATACGGATAAAGCTGTGGAGAGTACTTTGGAGCGTATTTCCCATGAAATTCGCGGGGATCTTAAAAAAGAGCATATCAGACACAGGGGAATAAATCTTCTTAAGGGTTTAAAATTATCAATAAAGATAAATGCAGATAATCTTGATAAATTTACCGAGTTTATGAATTCTGATTACAAAAATTTACGTTTTCTTTCAAAATCTGTTTCTGATAATATCTGCACTGTTTTTTTGAGTCTTCCGGAAGATGAGGTAAAGGATATTAAAAGAATGGCCGTGGATCAGGCCGTGGAAACAATCAGAAATAGGATCGATGAATTTGGTGTTAGTGAACCGGATATACGTATTCAGGGTAAAAACAGAATACTTGTGCAGCTTCCTGGGATTAAAAAAACAGAAAGGGCTAAAGATCTTATAGGGAAAACTGCTCTTTTAGAATTCAAGCTTGTTGATGAAACCCATGATCTGGATGCCGCGTTAAAAGGGACCCCGCCTCCAGGGAGTCAAATATTATACCAGTTTATTGAAAACCCGGATACAGGCCAGGTTATTAAAAAACCCTTTTTGATTAAAAAAAGGACAGCATTAACCGGAGCAACTCTTACAGATGCACGGCTTCAGATAGATTCTCAATATAATGAACCATATGTTTCCATTAAATTCGATAAAAAAGGTACAAGGGATTTTTCCAGGGTAACCGGTGCGAATCTTAAAAAAAGGCTTGCCATTGTTCTTGATAACAAAGTCTATTCAGCTCCTGTTATTCAGGATAAAATCACAGGGGGTGAAGCCCGTATTACCGGAAATTTCACAACGGATGAAGCCCACGATCTTGCTATTATCCTTCGAGCGGGAGCCCTGCCTGCGCCGGTGAAAATTCTTGAGGAACGTACAGTGGGACCGTCTCTTGGGACAGATTCGATTAATGACGGCATTTTAGCCATGACTGTTGGTGGTATTTTGGTGCTATTGTTTATGCTTATTTATTATAAGGGCTCCGGCCTGATAGCAGATTTTGCCCTTGTCCTTAATATTATTTTAATAGCAGCCGGCCTTGCCGCTTTTCAGGCCACCTTAACTCTTCCAGGAATTGCAGGGATAGTACTTACAATAGGCATGGCTGTTGATGCTAATGTGATTGTTTTTGAGCGTGTTAAAGAAGAGCTTGGTATAGGCCGAACCCCGCGTGGGGCCATAGATGCCGGATACAGCAGTGCTGCTTTAACAATACTTGATGCAAATGTCACGACCCTTATTGCTGCGGTTGTTCTGTTTCAGTTTGGTTCAGGTCCTGTTAAAGGTTTTGCTGTGACCTTGAGCCTTGGCGTAATCGCAAGTCTGTTTACTTCCCTTATAGTGACACGGCAATTTTTCGATTATTTTTTGAAAAATCGTAGTATTAAAACATTGAGCATATAACAGGTGCGGAGATAAATTTTAATGCAGCTTATTAAATCTGATTCAAATATAAATTTTATTGCTAAACGTAAAATTGCTTTTTTTCTTTCAGTTGCACTGATCGTCGTTAGCATCGTATCTCTTGTTATTCACAAGGGACCAAACTATGGAATCGATTTTGCCGGTGGGACATTGATTCAGGTGAAGTTTATGACAAAAACCAGTATGGACGAGATAAAGGCTGGTCTTGCAACAATTGGGCTAGGCAAATCGACTGTTCAGGTTTTTGGAGATCCAAAGGAGAATGAGTACCTCATAAGAGCGGATGCTCTGGATGCCGCAACAGAGGGGTTATCATTAAAAGTTGAAAAAGCGGTTAAATTATCCACGGGAAATGATGCAGATATCCGCAGGGTGGAGATGGTCGGACCCAAGGTTGGAAGTGATTTAAGGGAAAAAGCCCTTTTTTCGATGTTTTACGCTCTTCTTTTTATAGCCATATACATATCTGGTAGATTTGAGATGAAGTGGCTTGTAAGTGGGGTAATGACAGCCGCCCTGATTTTTGCATTGCTTTTTGTTCGGAAAATTTGTATTTTTTTCAATCTTGAAAACAGTATTCCTGTTTTGATTTGTGTAGCATTAATTGTTACACTTGTATTTTTCTGGTTTCTGAAATTAAAATATGCCATGGGTGCTATTGTCGCTATTATACATGACGTAATTATTACAGTTGGCATTTTCTCTTTATTGGATTTAGACTTTACACTTTCTATTATAGCGGCGCTTCTGACGATCATAGGCTATTCATTAAATGATACAATTATTGTTTTTGATCGAATACGGGAAAATTTGCGTAAATACCAGAACAATTCTCTTGAAAAAAATATCAACAAAAGTATTAATGAAACTTTAAATCGTACCATACTAACCTCTTTTACAACCCTTATGGTTGTGGTATCACTTTTTTTGATTGGGGGGAGTATAATACATGACTTTGCTTTTGCTATGATCATAGGGATCTTTGTTGGTACGTATTCGTCAATATTTGTTGCAAGCCCTATTTTACTTGTTTGGGATTTGTTTGAAAAACGGGTGTAATTTTTTATATCATGGAAAATTTTTTACCATGGTTTATTTTGCGGAGTGTTCCAGGGGTGGGGAATCGTCTTTTTAAGCTTCTTCTGGATCGTTTTAAAACTCCTGAAAGGGTTTTAACTTCATCTGTTGATGAACTTATTTCCCTGGGGAGGATAAACAAACCCCTGGCTTTAGCCATATTGAACCATAAAATTTCTGAACAGGTTAAACAGGATTACTCCATTGTTAGAAAAAAGGGGTATCGTATTGTCACACTTACTGATCCTGATTATCCTTATCTTCTACTTCAGATATATGATCCCCCTCCTTTTTTGTACGTTCATGGAACTCTGGGCAGTTCCAGAAAAAATATATCTGTTGTAGGTTCCAGGGCTGCCACATCATATGGAATGGTTGCCACCAGACGTTTATGCGCAGATCTTGCGTTTAATGGTATCACCGTGGTAAGTGGTATGGCAAGGGGGATAGATACCGCCGCACACACCGGAGCATTAAGCGGGGGAGGGCGTACAATAGCAGTTTTCGGAAGCGGTCTTGAAAATATTTATCCTTTGGAAAATAAAGAACTTTTTGACAAAATTGCACAAAATGGTGCTGTTATTTCGGAATTTCCTCTTTTAACTAAACCTTTGGCATACAATTTCCCTAAACGAAACCGGATAATCAGCGGTATTTCTCTTGGAACAGTTGTTGTTGAAGCAACAAAAAAAAGTGGCTCTTTGATAACCGCACGTTTTGCAGCAGAGCATAATAGAGAAGTTTTTGCAGTACCTGGAAATATTAATTCGCCTAAAAGTTCCGGAACTCATAATCTGATTAAACAGGGTGCAAAGCTTGTGGAAAATGCGAAAGATATTTTAGAAGAAATTTTAAATATCATAGTAGAACCGGATACGGAGAATCACAATGATGATGATAAGCTGCCCCTTGAAAATTCATCTTTATCCTCGGAAGAAAAGCTGGTTTTGGATAGTCTAAGTTCCTATTCTGTCCATATGGATGAACTTGTGAGAGCTGTTCCCATGAGGCCTGGTCAATTATCCGGTATACTTTTAGGGTTGGAATTAAAAGGGCTGGTTTCACAGTTGCCAGGAAAATTTTTTTTAAAGCAGGATTCCGATCCTTAATTATCTGTGGGCGGGTTTATGTAATGTTTACCCGAATTTATTGAGAAATTACGAGGTTGTTGTCTAATCTGTTAACTGACCAATTTTATTATATTAAAGGAAAATATCGATTGAGTAAACCGTTAATTATTGTAGAATCACCGACTAAGGTCAGGACTATAAAAAAATATCTTGGCAAGGATTACAACGTTGCAGCCACAGTTGGCCATATCAAGGATCTTCCGAAAAAAGAACTTGGGATTGATATAGCCGAAAATTTCAAGCCTGAATATACAGTGATTCAGGGAAAACAGAAAATAATAAAATCGTTAAAGCAGGCGGCCGTTGGTACTACTGAAGTTTATCTTGCTCCTGATCCGGATAGGGAAGGGGAGGCAATCGCATATCATACTGCGGATTTGTTAAAGAGGAAAGGGAGAAAATTTTATAGAGTACTTTTCCACGAACTTACAAAGGCCGGTATAAACAAAGCAATTGCTTCACCGGTTGACCTTGATGAAAATAAATTTAATGCCCAGCAGGCCCGTCGAATACTCGACAGGCTGGTTGGATATATGATCTCTCCCCTTTTATGGCGTAAGGTGAAGGGAGGATTAAGCGCAGGTCGGGTACAGTCGGTTGCGGTCAGAATTATATGTGAAAGGGAGCTGGCTATACAGGCATTTAATCCTGAGGAATATTGGTCAATTACGGCTCTTTTAGAAGGTGATATTCCCCCTGATTTTACTGCGAAACTTTCTAAAAAAGCTGGAAAAAAAATTGAAATACCTGATAAAAAATCTTCTGATAAAATTTTGGGAGAGCTTAAAAAAGAGCAATTTATACTTGAAAAAATTACTAAGAAAACAATTAAAAGAAATCCAGCCCCCCCATTTACCACCAGCAAACTGCAGCAGGATGCCATAAGAAAGCTGAGATTTACCGCAAAAAAAACAATGGTCATAGCGCAGCAGCTCTATGAAGGTATCAATATAGACGATGGTGAGCCTGAAGGGCTGATAACCTATATGCGTACCGATTCCATGCGGATTTCAGAGGAAGCTGCTCTTGAAGCACAGCAATTTATTAAAAAAACTTTAGGTGAAAATTATTCCCTTACTAAACCTAGGTTCTTTAAAAATAGAAAAAAGGTTCAGGATGCCCATGAAGCAATAAGACCCACCTCTGTATTTAATACGCCTGATAAATTGAAGTCTTATTTATCCAGGGAACAGTTTTTGTTGTATCAGCTTATCTGGAATCGATTTGTTGCATCTCAGATGAAGCAGGCGCTTGTTGATCAGAATTCTCTGATAATTAAGGCAGGGGAGTACATATTTACTGCAAGCGGTTCCCGTGTTAAATTCCCAGGGTTCATGGCAATATATCTTTCTGCAGATGAAGAAATGAAACAGAAAAGTGACGATGCAAAAAAACAATTACCAGAACTTTCCCAGGGAATGATCCTTAATCAGAAGAAGCTTGAGCCAAAACAGCATTTTACAATCCCTCCTCCAAGGTTTTCCGAAGCTTCTCTGGTAAAAGAGCTTGAAGAAAATGGCATAGGTCGGCCCAGTACCTACGCGACCATTCTTTCAACAATCAGAAATAAGGGATATGTGGAACTTCTTAAATCATATTTTAGGCCCACAGAGCTTGGTCTTATTGTAAACGACCTTCTGGTTAAGAGCTTTCCGGATCTCTTTGATGTTGAATTTACTGCCAGGCTTGAAAATAATCTTGATAGCGTGGAAACAGCAGATACAGATTTTGTAAAGGTTTTATCTGCTTTTTATGAATTGTTTAAAAAAGATCTTGATGCTGCGGCCGATGGAATGCTTAGTATGCGGGGCCAGGGTTTTGTAACAGATGTGGTTTGCCCTGAATGTAAAAAACATAAGCTTTATGTTAAAGTTGGAAGAAATGGTCATTATCTTGGTTGTGCCGGATACCCTGATTGCTCATTTACCATAAATTATACCAGGGACGAAAAGGGTAAAATTAAGCTCGCAGAGTATATTAAAAGTGAAGTTACAGATAAGGTTTGTGAAAAATGCAACAAACCAATGGTGAAAAAAAATGGTACATATGGAATTTTTTTAGCCTGTTCGGGGTATCCTGAATGTAAATATACTGAGTCCATAAACTCCGGTGGGAGTTTGCGGCAAATAGGTGTGAGTTGCCCTGAAGAGGGCTGCAGTGGGGAAATAGTGGAGAAAAAAACCAAGCGGGGGAAAGTTTTTTTTGGCTGTAACCGTTATCCCGACTGCAAATTTGCCACCTGGGACAGACCCGTAAATAGAAAATGCTCCAAATGCGGAAAAAGTTTTATGGTTGAAAAAGTAACTAAAAAGGATGGAAAGTTTTTTTTATGTACTAATGCCGAATGTGGACATCGGGAAAAACCATTATAATATGATTGAACCATGAAAAACTTATGTATGAAAAGTTTATAAAATTTTAATTTGGGGTGATATAAATGAGGTTTGGAGATTACGAATGTTCTTCCATACTTCTGGATCGATTCAGAGGGGATGGGGGTGCCATGTTTGGAGTTGTGCCAAAAATTTTGTGGAGCAGCAAGTTCCCTGCAGATTCCAACAACCGCATTTCCATGACATTAAATTCTCTATTGATTCATGGAAAAGGCAGGAATATTCTCGTGGATACCGGGTATGGAAATAAACTATCTGAAAAAGAAAAAAAAATATACGGAATCGAAAGAGGAATTATTGATTTCGATAAAAAACTTTCAAAATTCGGGCTGACTTCCAATGACATCACCGATGTTTTTATTACCCATCTCCATTCTGATCATACTGGCGGGGCCACCTCTTTAAAGGATGGTAAGGTTGTGCCTACGTTTCCCAATGCTGTATATTACATTCAAAAAGATCAGTGGGACGCTGCAAAAAATCCTAATGTTAGAGATAAATCAGGTTATTGTCAGGATGATTTTCTTCCATTGGAAACATTAAAAGTATTAAGGTTGGTTAATGGGCCTGAGAAGCTGTTTCCCGGGATAGACGTTTTTGTAACAAACGGGCACACTCCTGGACAGCAGCATCTTTTAATAAAAGGGGATACTGAATCTCTTTTTTTTTGTGCCGATCTTTTTCCAACATCCGCCCATCTCCCTGTCCCCTGGAATATGGGATACGATCTTTACCCGGTGACCATCATGGAAGAGAAGGAAAAATTTTTAAAAGAGGCCGTTAAAAAAAACTGGATATTCTTTTTTGAACATGATCCTGAAATTACAGGTGCGTATCTTAAGGAAAGCAAGGGAAAAATAGTAATCAATACCAGGATTAATTTATGATGGTTTGGTAGGAACGGAGATGAAATAAGTTGAGCAGAAATAGCGCAGGATTTTGGCCCATAT
>CAZNFB010000031.1:0-16618 GCA_964572105.1 uncultured Desulfobacteraceae bacterium | reverse complement strand
CCTAAGTTTATATTTTTTATGAAGCGTCTTTTATTATATTTGGCCGTGGCTTTTTTTTTGCTTGTTACAGTTATTGTTACGACGCGGATTATTGTGAATACGAGTGACTGGGGTGCAAAAAGTGATAATCGTCCCCTTACTTTGAAAACCCCTTTGGAAAAAATTTCTGTTCACCTTTATTTTGGAGCCAAGGATAATTCTTTTTTGATTGCAGAGGAAAGGGGGGTTCCATGTTCTGATAATATCCTTTTATTTGGTGGGGCTATAATAGATGAATTAATCCAGGGGCCTGCTGACAGCAGGTTGATGCGCACGGTTCCTGAGGATGTTTTTCTCAGGGCTTTTTATGTTACAAAAGACCAGACAGCATTTGTTGATCTCTCTGTTGAGCTTAAGGAAAATCATCCTGGAGGAGTTAAATCGGAACTTTTTACCATATATTCAATTGTTAATTCGTTGATTTTAAATATTCCTGAAATTACAAGTGTTAAAATATTAATCAAAGGGGTGGAAACTTTGACCCTTGCGGGTCATGTGAGTCTGGAAGCTCCCTTTAAGGCAGATATGTTATTAATACGATGAAAGCAGAATCCAGCATTAAAAAAATACGAAATATCGGTATAATCGCACACATTGATGCTGGCAAGACAACCGTCACAGAACGTGTCTTATATTATACTGGCCGTTCCCATAAACTTGGGGAGGTGCATGATGGCGAGGCCGTTATGGACTGGATGCCCGACGAGCAGGAGAGGGGTATTACAATTACCTCTGCTGTTACCACATGTCATTGGAGGCAGCATGAAATACAGATTATTGATACTCCAGGGCATGTTGATTTTACCATAGAGGTTGAACGGTCTTTGCGGGTATTAGATGGGGCAATTGGAGTCTTTTGTGCCGTGGGGGGGGTGGAACCACAATCTGAGACTGTTTGGCGGCAGGCTGATAAGTACCATGTTCCCAAAATAGCCTTTGTTAATAAGATGGACAGAATTGGGGCCGATTTTTTCGGAACTGTTGCTGCCCTGGAAAAAATTCTTGGCGTAAATCCTCTTGTTTTGCAGATTCCCTGTGGGAGCGAGGATAAATTTTCGGGGGTTATTGACCTCCTCACTATGAAACAGGTGATTTTTCACGGGGATACCATGGGGGAAACATATTCCATGGAAAATATCAATGCCGATGATATTGAAAAAGCGGAAGAATATCGTGAAAAATTACTTGAAACTTTAGCCGAATTCGATGACGATCTCATGGAAGCTTATCTGGCTGAAGAACCTATTGATATAAAAATGCTCCGTAAGGTGATACGGGATGTGACCGTAAAATTAGACGTTGTGCCGGTGTTATGCGGAAGTGCTTTAAGGAATAAAGGTATACAGCCGCTCCTTGATGCAATTGTTGATTTTCTTCCTAGTCCCTTAGATATTCCCCCCATAAAAGGGGTTCTCCCTGATACAGATGAGTCTGTGGTATGTCCTCCTGAACTCAAGGCACCCCTTGCTGCTCTGATTTTTAAGGTCATCATGGTTGAGGGGAGAAAGCTTACTTATGTGAGGGTTTACAGCGGTCAGATGCGGGTTAAAGAGGATGTTTATAATCCTTCCCGTAAGAAAAAAGAGAAGTTGGCTCGAATATTGCGTATGCATGCAAATAAAAAAGAGCGGATACAAAGTGTGGGGCCTGGTGGCATTGTGGCAGTGATCGGTTTAAAAGAGTCATCTACAGGCGAGACACTTTGCCTTTATGATCATCCTGTTTTACTGGAAAAAATAGATTCATATGAACCTGTTATCTCTGTGGCTCTTGAACCTAAAACCCATGCTGATCATGAAAAGGTTGAAGCAGTTATTGAAAAATTTATTGCAGAAGACCCCACTTTAAAAGTACTTCAGGATGAAGATACAGGACAGACTATTTTGTCCGGTATGGGTGAACTCCATCTTGAAGTAATAGTTAGTCGTATGCAGCGTGAATTCGGCATGAGTGTAAATGTGGGGAAACCCCAGGTTGTTTACAGAGAATCGATTGAAAATGAAGTTGAAGCCCTGGGATTATTCGATAATGAGGTTGCAGGGCAGCATCATTATGGAGAAGTCAGGTTAAAATTGAAGCCTCTTCCCCGGGGAACGGAGAACAGGTTCGTCTCAGAGCTTACAGATGAATCGATTCCGGAGATTTATATTCCTGTTATAGAAAAAGGGGTTATGGAATCTTTGGAGAGTGGAGCCTTGATGAATTATCCCGTTGTTGATGTTGAAGCTGTTTTAACAGGTGGTTCTTTTAAAGAATCCCAGGGTTCAGAGCTGGCATACACTGTTAGCGCATCTCTGGCATGTAAGGAGGCTTTGAAAAAAGGCTCTCCCTATCTTCTTGATCCTCTTATGAAGGTGGAGGTTTTTGTTCCGGAATCTTTTGTGGGGGATGTGATAGGGGATCTTAGTGCCCGAAGTGGCAAAATTGAAGCGATCAAGCACAAAGCAGCAGGATTGCAGGCAATAACGGCTGTTCTTCCCCTTGCACAGATGTTTGGCTATTCAACCTCCTTAAGATCCGCAACCCAGGGCAGGGGAGTCTTTACAATGAAATTCTCGCATTTTGACAGATGCTGAAACAGGTGTTAAATACGTTATATGATTATTCGGAAAAAAACCCGTGAAATTTCTGTTGGTATGGTAAAAATAGGTGGGATGGCTCCTGTTGCTGTTCAGTCAATGACCAATACTTTTACCATGGATATTGAATCGACTGTCTCCCAGATTAAGCGTCTTGAAAAATGCGGTTGCGAGATTGTAAGGGTTGCTGTGCCGGATAAAGAGTCTGCAGCGGCAATAGCTGATATAAAAAAAAGGGTTTTAATACCGATCATTGCAGATATTCATTTTGATTTTCGGCTTGCACTGGCATCTGTAAAAGCCGGCGCCGACGCCTTGAGAATTAATCCTGGAAATATCGGAGGAAGAGAAAAACTAAAGGCGATTATAAACTGCGCAAAGGATCATGATATATCCATAAGGGTCGGAGTTAATGCAGGGTCCCTTGAAAAGGCGATGCTGCAAAAATATAATGGAGCATCTGCCCAGGCCATGGTTGAGTCTGCTCTCAGGCAGATTGATATTTTTGATTCATTTAACTTTTCCAATATTAAATTATCTATTAAAGCATCGGATGTACAAAAAACAATCGAAGCATACAGACTTTTATCACTAAGGACAGATTTCCCTCTCCATGTGGGCGTAACAGAAACAGGGTCACTTATTCCTGGAATCGTCAAGTCTTCCCTGGGCATAGGTACCCTTCTTGCCGAAGGGATTGGGGATACTATACGTGTCTCTTTAACATCTGATCCTGAGGATGAAGTACGTGCAGGATTTGAAATATTAAAGGCGCTTGGTATTCGTCAACATGGGCCTGATATTATTTCCTGTCCCACCTGCGGTCGTTGTAAAATTGATCTTTTTGATATAGTTGAACAGGTTGAAAAAGTGCTTTTACCTTCTACTTTACCATTGAAAATAGCAATAATGGGCTGTGTAGTTAATGGCCCTGGCGAAGCAAGGGAAGCTGATATCGGAATCGCCGGAGGGGATGGGGTCGGGGTTCTTTTTAAAAAAGGAAAAATAGTAAAAAAAATTCCCCAGGAAAAAATAGTTGAAGTTTTGATAGAGGAGATAAGGGCGTTCATGTAAAAAAATAAGATTTCCACATGAATAATTTTGCCTGGTTATTTTTTAAAACCTTGTGGAATTATCTTTTGATCGGGTATCAAAAAAAGGAGACCCCCCCATGAATGAAAAAGATCTTAAAGAATCTGCAGAACCTGAAAATAATGATGAAGTTTTTCAATTGGACAAATCTTCCATAGTAGTCCCCGTAGATGATTCTCCAGTTCCCGATACATTGGAGTTTGATGATCATGAAGATGATCTCTTTTCCCTTGAGGCTATTGATCTCACCGCTCTCAAACTCGAATCTATTGAAGCCAAGCTGGATAATCTTTACAAGGAATTTCAAAGTAAATTAAAATATGATGCCCATAAAGAAAAAATTATAGATGATCTCCATGGTGAACTGCGTGAGCATAAGGATGGTCTGGTAAAGAAACAGGTTGTTGGAATATTAAAAGATATTATTATAATTATTGACAGTATCAGGAAAACCATAAATTATGATAACTCTTTTGATCCTTTATCCGGTGAATCTGAAAAGTTTTTTAAATTTGCAAAGGGTATTATCGTGGATCTGGAAGACCTTTTGGTATCAAACGGGGTTGAACCTTTTATATCGGATGATTCTGTTTTTGATCCTGTAAAGCAAAGAGTCGTTTTAAAGGTGGATACAGCGGATAAATCAAAAGATAAAACCATTGTCAGACGTTTATGCCCTGGTTATTCATCCGAAGGGAAGATAATCCGCCCGGAAAAGGTGGCTGTGAATATCTTTAAAGAGGATGCGTAAATCAGTCATTGCTGGAGAACGGGAGTTAAATTTTTTAGTAATAGTTACGTAATATTGTTTGTTTAAGGTGTTCATTTTTTTAAGCATTGCAATTTTAATAAAAACGTGTCGATTCGAATGAATGCGGGAAGTCCAGGAGAAAGCTTGATTAAAGAATGGACTCTGGAGAGTTATAATGAGCGAGAAGGCCGAAAAAATTTTCGGAATAGATCTTGGTACCACCTATTCAACCATAGCTTATGTTGATGAGTATGGGAAACCTGTTGTTTTGTCCAATTCTGAAGGGATGCACCTGACCCCGTCTGTTGTTTTCTTTGATGGAGGCAACATAGTTGTGGGTGACGTGGCCAAGGAAAGTTCTAAGATATATCCTGACGAAGTTGTCAGTTTTGTTAAGAGGTCAATGGGGGAAGCCGATTTTCTTTTTGAATATGATGCAAGAAATTACAGGGCCGAGGAAATTTCTGCTTACATTCTCCGTAAGGTTGTTCAGGACGCTGAACAGATTATGGGGGAAAGCATTAAAGATATTGTGATAACATGTCCTGCTTATTTTGGTGTTAATGAACGGGAAGCAACTAAAAAGGCTGGTGAAATTGCAGGGTATAATGTTCGTCAGATTATTAACGAACCAACTGCTGCGGCTATAGCCTATGGCTCTGTTGAAACTTCCGGGAAAAAAACTGTGATGGTATATGATCTTGGCGGAGGGACCTTTGATGTTACAATGATAGATATTGACCATGATGCCATTGAGGTAATTTGTACAGGGGGTGATCATAATCTTGGTGGAAAAGATTGGGATGACAGGATTGTATCATACCTTGTAAGCCAGTTCCAGGCCGAGGTGGATACTTCCGAAGATATTTTGGAAGACCCTGATACATGTCAGGACCTGCAGATAGCTGCTGAAAAATTAAAGAAAAGTCTGACTCAAAGGGAAAAAGCCCCGGTGTCAGTCACCCACGGGGGTGAGCGGGTCAAGGTTGAGTTGAAGCGGGAAAAATTCGAAGAACTTACTGGTGATCTTGTTGAAAGAACAATATCTTTTACTCGGGATATGCTCGATGAGGCAAAGAAAAAAGGGTATGACAGTTTTGACGAAATTATACTGGTGGGTGGATCAACGCGTATGCCCAGGATAGTTTCAAGGCTCAGGGAAGAGTTCTCTGTGGAACCAAGGACCTTTGATCCGGATGAGGCTGTGGCCAAAGGGGCCGCCATTTTTGCCTGGAAACTTGGGGTAAATGACGACCTTGTCCGAAGGATTGCTGAAAAAACCGGAATAAAAGCCGAAAAGTTTGATGATGTTATTGAATTGACTGATGCTGTCCAGGTGACTATCGAACAGCTCAAGGAGGCTAAACAGCAGGTGGCTGACGAATTTGGTTACACCCTGGGAGCTGTGGAACGTTCTGCCATTAAAGTTAAAAATGTTACAAGTAAGAGTTTTGGAGTGGTGGTGCAAAATAATGAAGGAAAAGAGCTGGTATATAATCTTATTTTACGTAATTCCACTGTTCCCGTGGACGCCAAAAAAAAATTTTACACCGGCGTTGCAGGCCAGGAAACGGTTTTGATACGAATAATGGAAAGTGAAACCAGTGAAGAGACTGTCTCCTTTGAAACTGCAATGGAAATTGGTACTGCTGTATTGCATCTCCCCGCCGGACTCCCAAGTGATTCACAGGTTGAAATATCTTTTCAGTTCAACAGTGAGGGGCGACTTACTATTATTGCTGTTGAACAAAAGGAATTAAGAAAAGTCGATGTTACAGTTGATACCAGTTCTGTTATCAGGGATGAAGAATTAGAAGAGGCAAAGAAAAGATGCCAGGCTCTGGTTGTTCATTAAATTTCACCAGAGCTTAGGGCCCGCTCAAAAATAACTTTACGTTTTAAGCGCCGATGCATTCCGCCCGGCTGCGTTCCGAAAGCGCAGAAATATCTTGATATTCCTGCGCTTTAGCGCCTTGCCAGCCAGGCGCCTCAACACTTAAAATTGCTAATTTATTTCTGAGCGAACCCTTAGCTTTGACATCTGATGGCCAAAGTTAGAACCAACCCCGATTTCTTTAAAGGTGAGATATGGAGAGAGAAAATTTTTATATCCTTCTTGATCTTTCGATGGATCCCCCAGAGGATGATCCGCAGGTTATAGCAAAGGCCATAAAGGATAAACAGGCGATATGGAGCCGCCAGCGGAATCATCCCACCAAAGGTGTGGCAGCAAAAAATTATATCAGTATGCTGTCGGAAATAAGAAAGGTGATGAAAGATCCTGCTCTTCGAACCTTAGAAGTTGATGCAGCTGTACAAATTATTTTTGACAGGGAAAAGGAAAAATATTCAGAAATAGACAAGCATATTTCTCTTCACATGAGTAAGGGATATATTACAGAGGAAGAAATATTTAAGCTGGCCACGATTCATCGGATTGATGCAAATGAAATACGCGGCAGAACCAAGGCTGTGGAGGGTGATAAATTTGAAAAAATTGATAAGCAGCTTAAAATCCGTATGGCTAAGGGGTATATAACTGAAGCAGAAATCTCCCAGTTGGCTAAAATCTACTCTGTTGAAGAAGGGGAGATACGTTCCAGGGCAACATGCCCTGTAAGAAAAGAGGCCTTTATAGAAGGCGACAAAATTAAGCCCCTTGATAAATCGATCGAAAAAATAATTGAGGAAAATCTTAAAATTGTTGGAGCCCCATCCCTTTATAAGTTTTTGAATGTTTCTTCTGGTTGCAGCCTTGAAGAAATCAGGAAAAGCATAGATATTAATGATGGGGAGATTAAGAAAACAGGGAAAAAGGATGCAAGAGTCACTGCCAGTGATACTTTGCTTGGGTATTGTCGAACAATTTTCAGCTCCGATGAAAGCCGTTATGCTTATGATATGATATTTGCTCAATCCTATCTGGCTGAGCTCAATTCGAGTATTGATGTGGCAGGGATGGATGGAATAATTCGGGCTGAATATTTTGATCCGCTGGTTAAATTGGCGGTGGATATAGGAATGGAGGTTGCGGAAGCTGAGCAATATATCCTCAAATACTGTAAAAATAAAAAATGGACAATAGAATCATCGAAAAAAAAAATTAGTAAAAAAATTCGCTATGCTGCCGGGATTCTTCTGGTTGCGATTATTGCTGCATGTACAATAGCTTTTATCGATTTTAGTAAAAAAAAGAGTCTTAAAAATAATTATCAGCTTATGCTGGCTGATTTCAATAATAAAAAAGATATGAAGCAAAAAAAACAGATACTCCGTGATTTTATAGACTCCAGCCGGCCCAATGAGTTTATGGCGGATGCAAAAGTGAAAATGAATGAAATTGCAAGGCTTGTGGATCAGGATGAGTATGATAAGCTTATCCATGAAATAGATTTATTCGAAAAGGAGAAAAAATACAACAGGGCAATAGATGCCTGTGATCAATATTTGAAAAATAATCCACAAACAAGTTTTGCGGGTAAGGTTAAACAAAAAATAATATTTTTCTCCAAATTGGCCGATGATTTTGACTATCCAAAGGTACAGGAAACATCAAACCTTGATATTCAGAGCAGAATCTCTGCCTATGCCAGCTATCTAAAAAAGCATCCTGATGGAAAATATATTGATATTGCTAAAAAAATGATTTCTGCAATGAGTGGTGAATATTATATATTTTTTACAAAAGAGATTTCAATTTATGAAAAAAATGAAGATTGGCAAAAAGGAATACTCCTTGCGGATAAATTCATTGAAATTTATAAAAACAATAACAGGGTTCCTGGGGTAAAAAAACTTCAAAACAGGTTTCGTACTTTTTTGTGGCAAAAAGAAGCCTTTGACGGCCTCAGGAAAAAAGCTGAGGCAAAAAAAGAACAATTTGCTGAGGCAAAGCAGATATATTACGAGTTTTTATACGCTTATCCTGACACATATGTAAACGATAAGATAAATAAAGAGATAGCAAAACTTGATAAACTTGAAAAAAATGCTGAAATCAAAGCAACTAAAACAAAAATACGGAATATGATTCAACAGGTCGGGGGAAACCGGTATGTGGATAATAATGACGGAACTGTAAAAGATGCTAAAACAGGTCTTATATGGTCTGTTCTGGATTCATCAATTGTGCTTGGGGACGGTTGCCTTGATTATGATAATGCTGTTTCCCATGTAAAAAAAATGAAAACCGGGGGATACCAGGACTGGAGGCTTCCAACAAGAGAGGAGCTGGAAATAATTTATAAGAAAAAACCTTATTTCCCCCAGACAGAGGCTCCGTGGTACTGGACATCGAAAAGCTATTCGCGCTATTCCGACGGATGGAGTAAAGTGGTTGACATTGTTACATCGAGTAATCAGGCGGAATCTGCAAAGCAGCAGGTTGATGCCAGAGAATGCGGGTGGGTCAGGGCTGTGCGGAAATGATTGATTTGTTTATAGTTGATATATATAGCTTGCAACCAGCGCAGCTGAGATTTACGCTTGTTATTGAGCTTTTAAACGGTATAAGGCTATTGTTTCCCACAGGAGCTGAGCCATATCTGTAATAAATGATGCGTTGCTGGCATTGCGCAGGATATTTATAGCTTCAACTTCATCTGTATTGCTGATTCGTTCAGCTTCTTCTGCAATTGTGATGGTCAGTTCCAGGGGGTCGGTTCCAGCCCTGTAGATTCTTGTGAGGGCCATTCTTACAAGCCCTGACCTGGAAAGGCCAAGGTTGTCCAGACTTTTGCGGAACATTTTAGAATCTACACCCTTTAAATTTGCAATTGTTTTTTCTATTAATTCGTTATTATGGGAAGTTTCAGCCTGCTTTAAAGGTGCTTTAATTTTAGCAAAATAGAAATATTTTTTTCCGCGGCAACCGAAAAAGCAGGAAGGTTCCGGGGATTGTCCATTTAGCTTGAGGTCATTATGAGCCTGTTTAGGGTCCATCCGAGGGTCAAGGATAAAAAAATCGAGACTTTTTTCTGATCCTTGCGTATTAATGTTAATTCTCACAAAGTTTTCAATTTTTTTAGTTGTAAAACCGTGTGAATTTAAAGTTTTTTTGATTGCTTTGATATTAGGTTTTTTTCCCATTTGAATGCAGTCCAACGTGACAGTAAAAAATATATAATAATTATGACTATTAAAGGTAATCTCCAAACATTAGAACTTGCAAATATTTTACAGCTTTTGTGTAATGATCAAAAGACCGGTGTGTTGACGTTAACAGATGGTGTCAGCGAAGTCAAAGTGAATATCCTTGAAGGTTCCATTATATTTGCCACAAGTTCACAAAAAAAATTCCGTTTGGGATATCTTTTAAGAAATGACGGTATTATTTCTGATGACCAGGCAAAAGAATGCTTTGAAAAAAGTCAGCAGCTCGGTGAAGTTATCGGAAAAGTCATGGTGACTGAGGGGTTAATAAACCAGGAAATGCTGGATAAGTACAGCTTGCAGCAGGTTGAAAATATTTTGTACGACCTGTTTTTCTGGAGTGAAGGGGAATTTGAATATAAGGATGTTACCCATGATTTAAAAGGGATGAAAATCGTTCCTTTAAATGTTATGAATTTACTCCTTGAAGCATCACGGCGCATTGATGAAATGTCTGTTTTAAAAAAGCAGATTCCAAACGAGAATATGGTGTACCAGATTTCACAAAAAATCGATGAGATCGGGGATGTAATTTTGAATATAAACGAGTGGCGTATACTTTCATTTATTAATGGGACACGTTCCCTGGGGCAGGTTGTTGAGGCAAGTGGGTTTGACGAGTTTTCGGTTTATAAGATTATTTATTCATTAACCTCTTATGGCTTGCTAAAAGCGCTATCTCCTGGAGCCGATAATTTGGGTGATAAATCAAGTGGTTATTCTGCTATTGTGGAATTTTATTATGAAGTTTTGCAGATTATCCATGCTGAGCTGGAGAATGGCTAAAAATTATCTTAATGCAAGTCAAGCCGATTAATAAAATTTGAAATAGCAGCATGAACACGGTCTCCATTTTCTCCTGAAATAATTACATGCCGGTCATAGTTAAAACTCATATATTCTTTTTTTTTTGATCCAAGCATTTCGTATATAGCCCTGGAACCTTTTGGGTCCACCACAGGGTCTTTTTCCGCCTGAATTATCAGGGAGGGGGTCTGGATTCCAGGCAGTTTTGCTGGTAGTGTATCCATCATCATCTCCAGCTGTTTCACCCCGGCGATTGGGTTGCGGGAATAATTTATATCTGGATTTTCAGGTATGTTTTCAATGAATTCTTTTTGTGCCTTGTCAATTCCTACAATTTTCATAAATTTGTTCCAGGAAGTGACTGCAGGAACGAATTTGGCCGAAAAATCCTGGAGTTTAAATGGAGGACAAACTGCGAAAACACCTTTTATCTCCTTTATTCTTGAGGCGAGTTCCAATGCTATTCCCCCTCCTGCTGAAAATCCCCCTATAACCACATCTCTGCATGAATTCCTGATTATGGCATAACCTGTTAAGGCAGATTCAATCCATTGGCCATATGATATTTGTGCAAGATTTTCCGGTGAGGTCCCATGTCCCTTTAACCGGGGAGCATAAACAGATAATCCTTTTTGTGCAAGATGTTCTGCAAGTTCTCTTACTTCTTCTGGAGCTGCCAGGTAGCCGTGTATTAGAAGCACCCCTGCTGTAGAATATCTTTTTTTTATTAGAAAAGGAGCGCCAACAGCCTCTTCTTTTGATTCTCCTTCAATATAAAAAGTTTCGTAATCCTTTTTATATTCGGCAAGTGTTTTTTTTATAAGATCCTTTGTTATTTTTCTTCTTATTAAAAAGCTGGGCTTCCAGGATAAGGAACGGAGTTTTTTTTGCAGGTGTCTTAGGGGTTCAACTTCGTTGGCCATAATGGAAATAGGATTATCAATACGGACTCTATGCCCCTGTTTTACAGCATCAGTGAATGCAACGGAGAATCGGGATGTGTTTTTAACCAGAGCATCTCCTTTTTTTTCAGCTATATTCTTTTCCAGCACCAATGAGACAAAATCATTATATTTATGGTATTGGTCATCTGTAAGGAGGTGGAGCTGGTCAGATTCAAGGCTTTTGTGGATATTGATGCCCATTTTATCAAGATTGCTGGTTGCAGCCAGAAATACCCTTTGCCTCAGGTCATACTCATCGATTTTTCTGTGCGGGCTTATTTTCAGAATAGAGGCAAACAGGTGATCATGGTTTACTGTGGTCATGCTGTAAATTGATTCCATATATTTCTGTGTCAAATCAAAAGCAGCTTTTTCCATGATCCGTCTAGAGCACAAGTCCTCGTTAAAAGCTATTTTTTTTTCTGTTGATATATTTTTATGAAACCCAGGGTTTTTCATGAAGGTTTCTACACCAATGGGTTCCCCGAATCTGATATCCATGTCGACTCCAGAGAGGAGCATGGTACCTTCTGCCATTAATTCTTCCAGGGCGCGTTCATTAATCTCTTCTATAAAGGAGCCAGCAAGTTTACTCATTGCATTTTCCATCGCCCGTATGGGGTAGTAGGTTATATTAACAGGGACAATATGAACATTTAATGGTGATACTGACTCCATGGAATTAATCTGGAATAATTCGATTAACCTGTCTGCTTCGGCACTGGCAATATCTGACAAAGCATGGAGTCTTTGCCTGTAAAATTCGGTTCGAATGGCCAGGGAAGCTGCTCCAGAGTGGGGGGGGTGTTTGTGTCCTGCAAAAGAGATTAAGAATTGTCCCTTTTCAAAAATTTTTTTATTTTTGACCATTTTCCCTTCGGGATAAATGATCCATGAGGCTTCATTGGTCAGCAGGGTTCTTACGATCAAAAGGTCTCTGTCCGGGGCTTTGGTAGATATGGCTCCGACTTTGTCGAGTAAAGCCCTCATTGTTCCCTGGAAAAGGCCAAAATCTGCAAGGGACCATGTCGGGATTCCGGTTATACGAAATATAGTACTTGGCATGACAAGGGTTTCAAGCCTTGTGAAGTGGTTTGCTACAAAGATTACCGGCCCTTTGGGAATTTTGTCTTTTCCATATATATTTATTTTTGTCTTGGAAAGGGAGGTAATGGTTCGTATGGCTAAACCTGTTAAGAGGTAGGCGAAATGATTCATTGCATAGAAAAAGTGGATTTACCGGTTTACTGAGTGGAGCTGGTTTTTAGTCACCATGCAGACTGTCACATATTAAAATTTAGACACCTGGGTTGGGTTTGTGTAATTGTGACAGTCTGTGTGAATATCAAAAACTTGAAACTATAAATCAGCGCAGCTAAAGAGCTGCAAAAAATTAACGTTTTGAAAATTGGAATTTGGCTCTTGCGCCTTTTTGTCCGTATTTTTTTCTTTCTTTTATTTTTGAGTCACGGGTTAAAAAACCCCCTTTTTTCAATTTAGCTCTGAGTTCAGGATCGGCAACCAATAGTGCTTTTGCTATGCCGTGTCTTATGGCGCCAGCCTGTCCCGACAGCCCTCCACCATTGACTCTGATTTTTATGTCATATGAATCCAGAGAATTTGTAAAAAATAGGGGCTGGCTTAAACGGGTTACAAGTGATTCAATGGGAAAATAATTTTCCACAGTTCTATTATTAATTGTTATCACACCGGTTCCAGGCGCAAGCCATGTTCTGGCAATGGCACTTTTTCGTTTTCCGGTTGCGTAATAAACGTTTTCTTTATTCATCTGATTTCTCCACCTTTAAAGTTCAAGGGCCTCAGGGCTTTGAGCAGCATGGGGATGTTCTTCCCCTGCATAGACCTTTAGTTTTTTGATTAGTTTAGAGCCAAGCCTGTTTTTTGGGAGCATACCTTTTACAGCAAAGCGGATAAGATCTTCCGGCCGTTTTTCAATAAGTTTTTCGGCTGTAATGGTTGTTAATCCTCCAATATAGCCACTGTGTCTGTAGTAGCATTTTTGTTTCATTTTTCTGCCGGTAAGGACAATTTTGTCGGCATTAATAACTACAATTGAGTCACCGGTGTCAACATGGGGTGTAAAAAAAGGGTTGTGCTTACCCCTTAAGCGGTAGGCTATTTTCGATGCGAGTCTTCCTAATACAGCCCCTTTTGCGTCAACAATAGACCATTTGTTTTGATTGTCTGATGCTTTTGCGCTGAGAGTATACTTTTTCACGTTTTAAATCTCCAGTGGTTCATAAGCCCATAAAAAAATAGGTTTTTTTTCACAAAGTAATCTTTTTTTAAACTATCTATACTACTCTTTATATCTTTATATGTCAACGAAAATATTTTCAAGGGATCTCTTTTTTCCAGGAGCGTTGGACTGCAATTTGAGCCACGGGCAGATATGGAAGAAAAAGCCGATTTTCATCAGCCACTTTAAGTATTCGCATCTTTTATTTTAGCCTTTATCATGGGGGGAAAATAGTCTATTATAATCCTGATTTTGCGTAAATGTACAAAATTTGACCTGCAACAGAGTGAAATTAATTGTTTGAAAATTGATGAAAACTTATTTTTTAAGAAAGCCTTTTTAAAGAAGGCCTATAGTTCCATATCTTAATTATAAATATAATACAATTAAAATTTTTATATTGGAGTTGCTTTTTAATATGGATCATCTCGAAACCGAAGTAAAATTTTATATAGGGGAGGTCACCAGTGTCAGGAATAAAATTTTTGATCTTGGCGCTTCTAGTTCAGGGCGTATTTTTGAAACAAATTTTCTTTTTGATGATAAATCAAAACGTCTTTTTGAAAACAGGTCCCTTTTGCGTTTGCGAAGAAGCTTAAAAACAAGCCTCACCTTTAAAACAAAGCCTGAATTGAGTGATGATAATTTTAAAATATTACGGGAACTGGAAGTTGAAGTTAGTGATTTTGCAGTAATGTCTCGCATTTTGGAATTTCTCGGCTATAATAAGGAGAGGGTGTATGAAAAATGGCGGGAGACTTTTTTTATTGAAGACTCCAGTTTGTGTGTTGATAGTATGCCCTATGGTAATTTTTTGGAAATCGAGGGGGAAAAGGAGAGTATCAGAAATCTTGCTAAAATGATCGGGCTGAAGTGGGAGGAAAGAATAACCTTAAATTACCTTGAGTTGTTTAAAGTTGTTTCCAGTCAGTATGATTTGGCTTTTTCCGATATTACATTTGATAATTTTAAAAATGTAAAGGTCGATTTCAGCAGATGTCTTCCTGAAATTAGAAAATTGTGTAATTTTTAAATTTTATTATAGTTTCCGTTCCTTAGTCTATTGTTGAAGCCAGAACCAAGCTCGAAATTATTTATGTGAAAATATAGGAGGCTGTCCGAGAATAGCAATTTTTTTAAAAATCAAGGCTACCTCATAAATAAAACAGGACAGGGGGTAATATGGATAATGGTTTTTTGTCGGTTCTAACGTTGAATCTTCGGTTTGGTCTGGCGGATGATGGGGCAAACAGCTGGGATTCACGTAAGGAAATTTTCCCATCTCTGCTGGCTAAATACAGGGAAGATTTTATTGGGTTTCAGGAAGCAAATGATTTCCAGATAGAATTTATTGACAATATCCTTACCGAATATAATTTTATAGGAAAGAGGAGTCCTGCCCCTGTTTTTTGGCAAAACAACGTGATTTTTTATAAAAAAACCTGGAATTGTATTTTCCATGAGCATTTTTTTTTAAGTCCCACTCCGTTTATACCAAGCCGTTTAAGAGACAGCCGCTGGCCCAGGCAATGTACAATGGGGATATTTCAGAACAGGGGGCGGAGGGTTATTCTTGTTAATACCCACTTTGATTTCAACGCCACCGTGCAAAAAAAAAGCGCAGAAATTATCATGACTCGCCTGATGCGTCTTCCTTTTGATTTACCTGTTATTATTATGGGAGACTTTAATGCTCCCCCCCAGAGTCCATGCTATATATTTTTTACGGAAGGTGGTGGGGGGGAAGCTCTAAATATCCCCGTATTAAAGGATGTTTTCAGCAAACCTTTTCCAGGAACTCATCATGGGTTTACAGGAAATACCAATGGTGATTATATTGACTGGATTCTGTTTAGGGGGAAGCTTAAACTTCAGGAAAAAAGGGCGATACATGATAAAATTAACGGAAAATATCCATCGGATCATTTCCCGGTTTCTGCTCTATTCTCCTGGGAGCAGGATGTATAAAATTATTTTGGGTCAGTTATCTAATAAAAGGTTAAAAAACTTTGTAACCTACAGCATTTTTGCGTTGCTTTTTTTATGAAAAATGGCAGGTGTGGTTACGATCTTTTTTTCCCTGTAGTCAAAAAAAACGATTCCGGTTTTAGCTCTTGCCACTTCGGTTCCGGTATCCTTATTGGTTATTTTATAAACAATGTCACACCCGTATTTATTAAAATCTTCCCTTGCTATTTCAAATTTTAAAATATCTCCGTAAAACCCTTCTGCTTTATAGACTATGGCAACATCGGTTATTATTATACCGGCCCCGCCTATATTTCCTTCTGTGAAATTATTTTTTTTAAAAAATCTTACTCTGGCTTCGTGCATTAAAGATAAAAGAGAGTCATTTCCAAGGTGACCTCCATAATTAATATTGTTTATGCTGATGGGAATTTCTGTTGTAAATTCAAATTTTTCTGGAATATTCAGTTTGATTCTTGCCATTTTTTTATTTTATGTGCCCGAGGCTGCAGCAGTCGAAACTTTTACTACCTCAAGCCCCTTTTCCTTTGTCAGTTCTTTTTCTTCCATAGGAGCTGCTTTGTTATCTATGGATATCAGATTTCCTTCTAAAATCCCTCCTGATTCAACAATAAGATTTTTATGTGTAACCCTGCCGGAGAATTTACCTGAAGAGAGTATGGTGAGATTGTTGGAAATACGGGCAGTTCCATTAAAAGTTCCCCCAACAATTAAATTTTTCAGATCAGCTTCAGCATAAATTTCCCCTTCTTTTGCGATGCTTACATCTTCTCCTGTGAGGGTTCCTTTAATAATTCCTTTGATTATCAGGTTCCCTTTGGCAGAAACATTCCCATTTATGGTTACACCCTTGTCGATTATAGACATGTTTTTCATTTTTTTTTTCATGATGCTTCTCCTGCAAAGAAATAAAATCCTTGAAATTGAAGTACATTCATGTTGAATATATCGGGGTTGGTTTTAATTTCGACCATTTTAGGATATAAGCTGCCCGAGATAAAATCAA